>JAFGDR010000061.1 GCA_016932035.1 Candidatus Cloacimonadota bacterium | reverse complement strand
GTCACAAAACTTTTGCCCTGTTTTCTTTCTCAGGAAGATATTCGATTGTAAAAATATTTTGCACTGGGGAGAATTTGACGGTTACGAAGGATGCGCAACAGCTTTTCAGAAGAAGTGGTCTATGCCATACAAAGTGCGCGCAGATTGCTGGGGGCATCCGATTCTCTTTCAACTCAGATCGCAGTTTGTGAGCCTTCAATGATGGAGAGGTATGAAATGAAACAGATTAAACCGGAGTGGATCTCATATATCAAAGCGTACACGAAAGAACATTTCGGCGAAGAAAGAAGCCATCTGCTTGCCGGTGACTTTCAGTATAATGTTATGATCTATTTCGATGACGGCTCCTTCTGTAGTTTTAAAAACGCATTCTATATTCTCAATGAAAACCGAACGAAAGCGGCGGTATTCTCCGAACATTGCGGATATCATTATTTCAGTGCTGTCGGCACTGTTTTTGAACTGCTGAAGGTTACAGACATAACAAGCGGCAAAGAGTATATCTGAGATCATTTCAACAGAAGGCATAATAATGAATTATGACATCATCCTGAGTAATATTGCGGGTAAAGGCAACAGAGAAATCCTATTTGAGAAGACCTCCGGCAAATTTGTGCAGAACACTCCCTATCAGCGTTTGATAGGGTAACCCCTCACGTTCGGCGATCTTTTTAATGGATTCTAGATCGGATTCGGAAATTCTTATATTGATATTCCTTTTCTTTCTCATCATTTCGCGGGCAGTCTTTACCATCGATGCGGGAACACTTCCCTGTTTCAATGTCCCTTTTTCATAAGCGGATAGAATCTCAGTTTCTTCCGCTGTAAGTACACTACTCGTTCGTTTCTTTATCATGGTATGCCTCGTATTTTCTTTGTTCTTTTCTGCTCGGGATTATTGTCTTAAAAAAAATGTCATCACCATCGATTACATAAGGAACAAGATGAATATACTCGTGAAGAAGTACGGTCAGAACTCTCTGGTTTGGATATTTCTTTTGATTGGGGTGCGGTGCATCGGCTATTGCATATCCTTCTGCAATCGCTTTGACCACATCATCAAAAGAGACCCCGCGTGTTTCAAAAAGCACCCTGTTCTTTTCCTCATCCCATGCAATCATGGTGAAAAGATATGACAATGTATATCAAATGTCAATCATTTAACTGCATTTTGAAAAAGAGTCTTGAATCACAGATTGATAAACCGGGCGTTGAAGAATTACGAATCTCACTGCGCCATGCCTACCATCATCTGAACGTTGCCTGGCATATAAGAGAAATCGACAAAGAAAAATACATCAATCTGTCAGAGCGAAATTACAGGCGATGGTGTAAGTTTCCAAAAGGCGTGCTCAAGAACTCATGAATTAAGAGGAAAGAAAGCGACTCTCCTTTTCTTATTAACCCAAACAAAGCGAAGCGATGTTTGAGTTAAGGACTTGCTACTGTACAAGTCCCTTGATAATCTCATCGCATAATTACGAACTGATATGATCTGGAAGCTTTTGAACAAATAATGTTGTTATTGAGAGCCCTCATCGATAATTTCCCGTAAAGGGCAATACTCAGGACGAATCGGACCAGCCCACTTTTGAATTTTAATCTGTCTTTCATCTGATTTGCAATTTATATGCGAGCATTTATAATAACGATAATAAGGGCATCTTGTACACATACGGCTTTTTTTAATTTCGCTTATTGGTTTTCTTGAATCAAACCACACATTAAAGAAATCTTTCGCTCTTTCGAGATTCCACTCCGCTAATGATTCTTCAAGTACAAGGGGATCAATTACGAGAACAGAGCAGATTTTACGGAGCAGACGGTATTGCTCAATTTCTACATTACCTTTGCCTAAAGAATTTAACCGGCGGATCCCTTTGTTGATGTTTGAATATCCGATCATACTTAAAAGTATGCTCTTTGAAATATTTTTTTCTGCACATTTCTGATAGATGATACGGATGATGGAAAGTTCGCTCATAGTCCCTCCTTTTAGCGATTTGTTTATCGACGTTGCAATTTGGTTTTATAAATCACGTCGTGTATGAATTAAATATTCTGTAATATACGGTATTATTCTGCGACAACATACCCCTTCAAGGTATAGGTTATAAGATTACATTGATATATATTTCTCATGAAGTGGTCAATTGATATCCACCAGCCTTATCACGATTTTACTGTCCCCAGGCTAAACTAAGAAACAAAGAGGTTAATCCGGTCTTGTTCCCTTTATATCGGTATATCGCAATAGTGAGGTTTTTTATGAAGATACAATCGAAGAAAGCATATCAAGAAGCATAAGAAAATACAGGTAAGCGTAACAGATCAGTTCGTACAATAACAATCAACTCTTTCATGAAATCGATAAAACTGAACTCACCTGTTAATAGAAAAAGCCCCAAACGCGATTTCCATTATTACAAGTCGATACAATGTTACACGATATTAGTTCACACAAAGGAGGGTTGATGATTGTATCAGAAAATACAAGCACTGGCTTCGAACATAATGTGCTGCAAAGGCTTCAACAAGATATGAAAAATGCCTTTGAAAAATGCACTGTTGAAAAAAAACCGCTGCTTACAAACAAAAATAGCATTCGCAATACTGTCTGGTTTTCAATAGGTTTTTTCTTTAACGGCAGCTATTCAGATGATCGTTCAGGTAATACGTTCTCATCTAAAAGTGCATGTATTGAAATATCCGGCGCGGATTCAGAACTGCTACTGAATATAGCTCTGACAATTTCGAAGATTCTAAAGAATGATACTTTCTTGGTGATAGACTACAATACTTATCAATTCTTGATTGTTGATCATAAACTGTGATGAAAACTCTTCTCAATTTTTACAGAGGAAATAAAGAATGACATACGATGATTTTTCCACGAATGTATCTTCACGCCCTGCTCCGGTAATTCTCATTGAGGGTAAACGCAACATCCCGACAGAATATGCCGAAAAAGCCATGCAGTTGACTGAAAAGCTCGC
>JAFGDR010000060.1 GCA_016932035.1 Candidatus Cloacimonadota bacterium | reverse complement strand
TAAGGAATTCGCGTTGATTGTTTTCAGTGGAATTTTCATGTTTATCTTGTAACGTGATATCTGCAATGAGTTTTTGATATCCAAGAGAAGTTGGCGTGAAATCAAGAGAGAATTCTCTGTTATGATCTTGTGTATAAAATGATTTTTTCTCCATCACATTCCCCTGTTCATCACGAATTGTAAGATCAAAAGCAGCAGAATCAGGAATTCCTGATAATCGAAAAGCAAGCTCCGTTTCAGTATTCAGGTAAAGCGGATTATTCACTCTCACTTCATCAAGAGAGACATCGACTATTGCTCCTTGTTTTCCAAGCATGACGGGAAAAACAGGAAAAGTTAGTTCATCAATATAAGCATATGATTCATTATTGCTTTGCAAACCATCAGATATGAGAATCACATCAGAGATGTTGGAAAATTGAGGATCGTCTCGAAGTTCTTTAAGAGATAAAAAAATGTCTGTTACAGTCGAATCTTGTGTCAATCCGTTACTGAAAAAAACTGTTTGGAATGCAATATTATGTTCGTCAAGGAATGTTGAAACATCATTGAGAAGTCTGGATGCTGCCTGTGATTTTGATTGATCATCATTCAATTGCTGGTTCATGCTTATGCTTGAATCAACTAAAACAATGGTGGTAGGAGATACAGATTTCGAGTGGGAAATGTGTAGTGTGGGATTGAATATCAGCATGATCACAATTGCAAAGAAAAGGAATCGTAGAATACCGAGTATCCATTGCAAACTCTTCGATATAGGAGGATTTGTGCTTATATAGTACACATAAACCAAAACTGCTGATATGATGATAAGAATGAGAGCAATGAGATTCATTTACTTAACTTTGTTTTTAGTTTTTTTAGGAGATTACGTGCAGCTTTTTGTTCTGCAGCTTTCTTTGATTTTCCGCTTCCCTTTGAGGAGTAATTTTTCCCTACTACGACCTTTGCATAGAATTTTTTTTGATGCTCTGGACCGGCTTCTTTAACGATATCATATGATGGATTCTCGCCAAACTCAGTATGACTGTACTCTTGGAGTAAGCTCTTATAGTTCTGGAGGTCAGTATGCGCGATCAATTCATCAAAATTAGCAAGAATTAAATTCTGGATAACATATTTAGCTTCCTGATAGGAGCTGTCGATAAAAATAGCGCCAAAAAGTGACTCCATCGTGTCAGCTGTAAGTGAGGTTCGTTTCTGTCGGGTTAATTTGATCTCATCTTCTTTTACAAGAATATACTTGGATAGGCTGATCTCAGTTGCCTTCTTGTTGAGATAGACTTTACTGATGATCTTTGAGCGTTTCTTGGTCAGGAATCCCTCATTTTCATTTGGATAGAGTTTAAAGAGATATTCAGTGATGGCTAGTTCAAGGACCGAATCTCCGAGAAATTCCAACCTTTCTGCAATTGAATGTTCAGTCTCCTGTTCATAAATGGATTTATGGGTGAGTGCTGCTTCAAGTAAGTTTTTATCTTTAAAGAAATAGTTAAGTTTTGATTCCAGCAGAGTGAGTGATTTTCTCCACTTCTCTATTTTTTGTGGATCGGTCTGCGGGTGAAGAACAATTTGCTCATATTCATTCATCATATCTCTTGAAAGTCAACGTTGCGTTGTGACCTCCGAACCCAAAGGAATTAGTAAGAGCATAATCTATTTTTAATGGTATAGTTCCTCCCGGATTATAATCTAGATCACATTCAGGATCAGGGGTCGTAAGATTTGTGGTTGGGTGAACTTTTTGGTCGAGTATGGATTTAACAACAATAATTGCTTCAAGAGCACCTGCTGCGCCAAGACCATGTCCAAGCATCGATTTGCTGGAGTTTATTTTTAAGTCATAAGCATAATTGCCAAAAACAGTTTTGATTGCTTGTGTTTCGCTTTTGTCATTAAGAGGAGTAGATGTACCATGAGCATTAATGTATTGAATGTCTTCTGGTTTGATTCCAGCATCTTCAATAGCATTTCTCATTGAGTGTGCTCCACCTTCTCCACCTGGTGCCGGCATAGTAATATGATAAGCATCACATGTAGCGCCATAACCGACCATTTCTCCGTAGATCGTTGCACCACGGGCTTTTGCATGTTCATATTCTTCGAGGATCAATGCTGCAGCACCTTCGGCAAGAACAAAACCATCCCGTTCTTTATCAAACGGTCTGCTTGCAGTCTCTGGGGAATCATTCCTCGTGGATAATGCACGCATAATTGAAAAGCCGGATAACGTAAGTTTGGTTACCGCAGCTTCTGAACCAACTGCTATCACTGCATCTGCAGCACCAAATTTGATTCCTCTATATGCTTCACCAATTGCATTTGCACTCGACGCGCAGGCAGAAGTAACATTGAAATTAATACAGCGCGCATCATATTTAATTGCAATTCTACCCGCTGCTATATCGGCAATCATCATAGGAATAAAGAAAGGACTGATACGTTTGGGACCTTTGGTCAGGAAAACCTCCATCTGGTTCTCGAAGGTTTGAATTCCTCCAATACCTGTTCCGGAGATAACACCAAGTTTGTCAGGATTGATCTGTCCTGCGAGCCCTGAATCTTCCATGGCTTGAGTTGCAGAAGCTATAGCATAGTGACAATAACGGTCCATTCTCTTAGCTTCTTTGTGATCAATGTAATCGAGAGGATCAAAGCCAGTTACTTGCCCTGCAATCTTTGAAGCAACATCTTCCAGATCAAAATCTGTAACAAGACGAATACCTGATTTACCTTCGCAAAGATTATTCCAGGTATCTTCAACGTTCAAGCCAAGGGGGTTAATTGTGCCAAGACCGGTGACCACGACTCTTTTTAATTTCATGGATGTATGTCCTTTCTGTAATAGATGGAATGTACCCCACACACTGCAGAACAGTATGTGGGGTTATGGATTATTCGTTTAATTTCTTCTCGAGATATTCCATCGCTGTACCAACAGTGGTAAGCTTTTCTGCGTCTTCGTCCGGAATTTCAATATCGAATTCTTCTTCGAATTGCATGATTAACTCGACCGTATCAAGAGAATCTGCACCAAGATCTTCAATGAAGCGTGCTGTTTCTGTGATTTCATCATCGGTTGCACCTAACTGGGTAGCGATGATTCCTTTGACTTTTTCTTTGATGCTTTCGTCCATTGTTTTCTCCTTTAATGTAAGGTTTCTTTTATATCATTCCACCATCTATTATTATCGTTTGTCCTGTTATATAATCTGCATCTTCACTGCTGAGGAAAAGCACGAGTTTAGCAACATCAGTAGGAGTCCCTGCTCGTTTCATAGGGATATTCTCAAGATACTTTTGCTGTACTTCTTCAGAAAGAACACTTGTCATTTCAGTTTGAATATAACCCGGCGCAACAGCATTTACATTGATGTTACGGGAAGCTAACTCTTTGGCAGCAGATTTTGTGAAAGCAATGATACCAGCCTTTGTTGCAGCATAGTTTGCCTGTCCAAAGTTGCCAATAAATCCGACAATTGAAGAGAGATTCACGATCTTGCCGGAGCGTTGCTTCATCATATACTTAGCAGCCTTTTGTGTACAAACAAACGTACCGGTAAGATTTACATTGATAACTTTGTCCCAGTCTGCTTTTTTCATTCGAATAAGAAGTGTGTCTGATGTAATACCTGCATTATTTATCAATATATCAAGTGATCCGAATTGCTGAACGATCTCTTTCATCATCAATTCAACTTCTTCTTCGATTGTTATATTACACGTGAATCCAGTTGCTTTCAAATCTTGAGAGGTAAATTCGGATACGATCTTATCAATTTCATCTTGAAGAATATCAGCGATAACAACATGTGCTCCCTGCTGGGCAAAAAGCTGTGCAATTGTTTTCCCAATTCCTCGCGCACTGCCAGTTATGAGTGCAACTTTTCCATCAAATCGATTCATAAATGTATCCTATAGGTTTTTGAATGCTGTCACCACTTTTTCTGCATCTTCAAGGGTGTTGATATTATATCTTATCGTGTCATTATCGATCGCTTTGATCATACCTGTTACAATGCGACCGGGACCGAATTCAACAAAGGTGTCAATACCTTTTTTACACATATATTCAACTGATTTAACCCATTGGACGGGAGATATAATTTGTTGTGTTAAATTGTCAATAATTTCAGCTTTATCAATTTCGGGAGTGGCAGTGTAGTTTGGAATGACAGGTATTACTGCATCCGAAAAGTTACAATTTTTCATCTCATCATACAGCCATTTTGAGGATTTATGGATGAGTGGCGAATGGAAAGCGCCGCCGACAACAAGCTCGACCACTCTTTTCGCTCCAGCTTCTGTGCACTGTTCCATAACTTCTGTTACTGCCTTTCTTTCTCCACTTATCACTGTTTGGACAGGTGTGTTGAAATTTGCTGCTACCACGACACCGGAATTTTGTTCGCAAAATTCAATGATCACTTCAGAATCGAGTCCAAGTACTGCTGCCATTTTGAAAGGGATACCCCTGCTTGCTTCGATCATGAATTCGCCACGTTTATGAACAAGATAAAGAGCATCAAGCCAGTCAATTGCTCCAGCTGCAACCAATGCAGAGAACTCTCCTAATGAATGTCCTGCAACAAATGCAGGGATCAAGTCAATATGATCTTTGAAATAGTTATATGCAACAACGCTATGCAGCAATATTGCAGGCTGGGTATTATGTGTTTTTTTTAGTTCGTCTTCGGGACCTTCAAACATAATATGGACAAGGTCGAAACCAAGTCGCTCGTTTGCTTCATCAAAAAAGTGTTTATATTCAGGAAGTTCAAAGAACTCTTTTGCCATACCGACATATTGAGCACCTTGACCGGGAAATACAAATGCAATATTATTTTTCTTCATGAAAACCTCTGGTTATTAATAACGTAAAAGCACGCTTCCCCACGTTAGACCAGCTCCAAATGCATCAAGAACAATTAGATCACCGCGACGTATACGTCCATCCTCTACAGCTTCTGCAAAAGCAAGGGGAATACTTGCTGCTGATGTATTACCATATTTTTCAATATTAATTATTACTTTCTGCGGAAGAAGGTGTATTCTTTTTGCTGTAGCGTCAATGATACGAAGGTTTGCCTGGTGCGGTATGAGCCAATCGACATCCTCACCAGTAAATCCATTTCTTTCAAGAATTCTTACAGCAGCTTCTCCCATAGATTTCACAGCAATCTTAAATATTTTATTTCCTTCCATATAGACAGTATGCATATTTTGATCGACAGTATCATGAGAAGCCGGATTTCTAGATCCTCCGCCTTGTTGAATTAAAAGATCACCATAGCGCCCATCAGAAGAGATGTACGTATCTATAACTTCCGAGATTTCCCCCCTATGTGTTCTGGTAAGTATTGCTGCGCCAGCTCCATCACCGAAAAGTACACAGGTTCCCCTGTCAGTCCAATTAGTGATCTTTGTCAGGAGCTCAACACCGACAATAAGAGCATTGTTTGCCACACCATTTTCAATAAATTGTTTAGCTATCGTGAGAGTATATATAAATCCTGTACAACCAGCGGAAATATCGAATGCTGGGCAATGAGGAATACCAAGTTTACTTTGTAAGATGCATGCAGTAGATGGAAATCTATGATCAGGTGTGACTGTTCCGACAATAATAAGATCAATATCTCGTGGGCGGAGTGATGATTTCCTGAACAATTTCTCACAAGCTTCAAATGCTATGTCAGATGCTGCTGTGTCGTCATCAGAAATATGACGTTCAACCATACCTGTTCGAGTGCGGATCCATTCATCAGAAGTATCCACGATCTTTTCGAGGTCCTTATTGGTAAGAATTTTCTCGGGAACAGCCATGGCAATTTCGTCTATCTTAACTCTTATATCACTCAATTTTGGTTCTCCATCTTATGCTGATAATATTCTTTGATGTGCGATAAAAATTTTGATTTTTTTGAGAAACTAGCAAACTTGATTGCATTGGAGATCGCTTTAGCATTGGACCGTCCGTGAGCAATGATGGAGATGTCGTTTACGCCAAGGAGAAATCCCCCGCCGTATTCAGTGTAATCGAGTTTTTTCTTTAAGTATCTATATGCAGGATAAGAAAGTATTGCACCGATCTTTGCGATCCAATCATGTTCAAATTCCTGTTTGAGAATTTCAAACATGGAGAATGCAACCCCTTCAACAGTTTTAAGCATGATGTTTCCAATAAATCCGTCTGAGATGATGACATCTGCTTTTCCTTTGAGAATGTCCTTTCCTTCAATATTACCGATGAAGTTGATCGATTTGAGTTTTTGCAGTCGCGCGTATGCTTCGATGGTAACCTCATTTCCCTTCTTGCTTTCCTCACCAATATTAATAAGCGCAATACGAGGATTTTTCTTTTTTTGAAAATATGCCGAATATATGCTTCCCATTTCTGCAAACTGAACAAGATTTTCTGCTGTACAATCAACATTTGCTCCTACATCGAGTAAAATTTCCGGTTCTTGAACGGTTGGAAGTGAGATTGCAAGAGCTGGTCTGAGAACCCCCTTAATCCTGCCGAAATACAGAAGTGATGCTGCCATGACCGCGCCGGTAGAACCTGCGCTGACAAGTGCATCTGCCTTCCCTTCTTTAACAAGGTTCAGTGCTTTCATCAAAGATGAATTCGGTTTTTTTCGAAGCTCAGCAACCGGTTTTTCAGAAGGATCGATTACTTCTTGAGCATCTACAACAATTATTGCTTCTTTAGGATAATAGAATTTTTCAAGCGCTGAAGTGAGTGTTTCTTTTTCCCCGACCAGAAATACTTTAGAACAACACTTGTTGTTGATTGCTAAAACTGCGCCTTCGACTTCCGGGTATGGAGCTTTATCGCTACCGAATGCATCGACTGCAATTCTCATATATTTATTCTGAAACGGTTATGACTTTCTTTCCTCTGTAAAATCCGCAGTGTGGACATGCGTAATGAGGACGCATGGTTTCTCCGCAATTGCTGCATTTCGTCAGCGTTTCAGCTTTTGCTTTATAATGCGTTCTCCGCTTTCGGCCTTTTGATTTCGACCTTTTTTGTTTTGGCACTGCCATGTATACCTCCGAATAGCTATAACTAACGGTTATTAACTATCTTTTCTACTTTTTCTTTATTGAATAAACGAAATTTTCGGGCTTGAATTTTGTGTCAAGTTTAATAGAGATTACATCAAAATGTTCAGTTTTCTATTAAATATGTTTTCTATTTTCCTAATTATGTGTACCAAGTAATCTGCTTTTTACTATTACCGAATCCTTTGAATATTGGAAACTTCTTGCAATCTCATCCGCTGCATGGGCTGCATCTCCGTTATCATAATAAAGTTCTGCTATTGGTTCACCTTGTATTACTTTATCTCCAACTTTTTTTAACAACTTAAGTCCAGCAGCATAATCGATTTTTTCTTTCACATGCTTTCTTCCAGCATGAACTTCGATGAGTGCGTATCCAATAGCCTTACTGTTCATTTCACTAATAAATCCATCAGATGCAGCTTTGATCATAATGTGATGTTTTGGTTGAGGAAAAAGTGCATAATCATCTATTATTGATGGATTTCCGTGTTGTAATTCAATCCCTTTTCTGAAACGGTCAAGTGCTTTGCCATTGCTAATTGAACGTTCGATCATGATTTCAGCTTCTTTGTATTCGTGAACAATTCCAGCCAGCATGATCATATCTGCGACCAGTCTGAATGTTACCTCTTTTACATCCGGTTCCATATTGCCCTTGAGAAACTCGATTGCCTCGATAACCTCAAATGAATTACCGATATATTTTCCTAAAGGAGCATTCATATCAGTGAAATTGATGCGAATTTTCTTTTTAAATTCGCGTGCGATATTACTCATGGATTCAGCGAGTTGGGTTGCATGTTCAATTGTTCCGATAAATGCTCCATTCCCAACTTTGAGATCAATCACAAGTCCGTCAATACCGGACGCAATTTTTTTGCTCATGATGCTTGCTGTGATGAGGGGAATACTTTCCACCGTTCCTGTTACATCGCGTAGGGCATAGATTTTCCGGTCAGCGGGAACGATTCTGTCAGATTGTCCAATAATGGCAAAATTGTTTTTACGAACTGTTTCCTGGAATTTTTCAAGAGAAATTTGAGTTTGAAAACCTGGTATGGATTCAAGTTTATCAAGTGTACCACCAGTATGTCCTAATCCCCTGCCCGATATCATGGGAACCATAACATCGCATTCAGCGGCAATTGGTGCGATCATGAGAGAAAGCTTATCCCCGACTCCCCCCGTACTGTGCTTATCAATACAGCGTCCTTCAGATTCAGGAAAAGTCAATGTTACACCTGAATCGATATATTCCTTTGAAAGCAAGTATATTTCCTGATCGTTCATACCATTCAGAAGAATTGCCATAAGCATAGCAGACATCTGGTAATCCTGAATTTCTTCATGAACGTACGAATTAATGAAAAAGCGAATCTCTTCTTGGGAGAGTTGAAGATGATCTCGTTTTTTAATAATGATTTGTGATGGATTCATATTATTATTTTGTCATAAGGAATTCCATTACATCATCATTGTAATAAATCCTGAACTGTGATTGCTTTTTATATTCCAATTTTTCAAAAAAAAGATAACCGCTTTCCTGAGCTTGCGGACGTATCGGATCGAATTGAAAGGATTTCAGCATTATATTTCGTATGCCATCCAGTCGAGTTTCATATTCCTCTTTAAGGTTTTCGTGATCTTCTTCATCGAAGTTGAGGAAATAGTTTAGATCAAAATATTGATTATCACCATACATGATCTTGACCACTTGCTGGGGAACAAAAAGCGCATACTGTTCTCCCCTATAATCGATCAAAGCAAAGGCATTTTTATTAACTTGCATAGGATAATTAGTCTTATTTCGAAGGATCACATAAAAAACCATAAAATAGTTCTCAAGATTCATAGGAGGATCGTTCCAACTTGCAGGCTCGAGTGCGATATCATAATCTTTGTGAGTTACTACAGCATAGTTTTCCTGTATGGTAACATTGTTC
The DNA here is from genome assembly GCA_016932035.1 of Candidatus Cloacimonadota bacterium. Classification (NCBI taxonomy): domain Bacteria; kingdom Pseudomonadati; phylum Candidatus Cloacimonadota; species Candidatus Cloacimonadota bacterium. Next base: position 21,875 of record JAFGDR010000060.1, on the reverse strand, counting down.
GTTCGAATCGGAACGATCTTCGTTGCACAGGCATTCAGAAGTATTACACAAAGTATTATAGCAAATTTTTTCATGGACTATTCTTCGTCAGAATCTTCTTCAACAGGTTCTATGGATATCCCATTATCGATTGCATCATCTTCTACATTTTCATCCACCTCTTCATCATTTTCTATGATATCACCATTTTCCAGTTCATCTTCTGGGATATCCTCTTCTTCGTGAGCAACGCGTGCAACATCGGTAACTTTATCGCCCTCATTCAACGTGATAAGGCGCATTCCCTGAGTATTTCTGCTAATAACGGAGATGCTTCCAACGTGTTGACGAATAACTTTTCCGGAACTTGTAATAATGATAAGATCGTCATCATCAACAACTTCTTTTACACTCACAAGACTGCCGTTACGTTGGGTAGTTTTCATGGTAATGACACCCATGCTGCCCCGTTTTGTAACACGGTAATCTGCTATAGGAGTGCGTTTCCCGTAGCCGTTCTCGCTTATTGAAAGAAGTGTACCATCACGTTTAACAATTACCATAGAAACGACCTGGTCATCTCCTCGCAATCTGATTCCGATAACACCTTGGGAATTTCTTCCCTGTGCTTTCACATCAGTTTCATGGAAACGGTTGCCGAATCCATGTTTTGTTGCAAGGATCACATCATTTACACCTTCTGTTATCTGCGCATCGATCAATTCGTCACCTTCGATGAGTTTGATTGCTATGATGCCACCGACGCGCGGATGGGAGTAAGCTGCCAGCTCTGTCTTTTTGATAATACCGTTCTTTGTAACGATTGTCACGAAATGAGGAAGTTCAAAATCGCGCACTGTGACATACGCTTCTATCTTTTCATCTCTTTCAAGCTGGAGGAGATTTACGATTGCTTTTCCTCGTGCTAATCTGCCGACTTTTGGAATTCTATGCACTTTGAGCCAGTGGCATTGCCCGAAATTTGTAAAGAAGAGAATAAAAGCATGTGTTGAAGCCACGAACACATTTTCGATGAAATCTTCTTCTTTAAGATTTGAGCCAGATAGACCTTTACCGCCCCTATGTTGTTTCCTATAGGTTCTTATCGGTAAACGCTTGATGTATCCTTCATGAGAAATCGTGACGACCATTTCTTCATCTGCGATCATATCTTCAGTTTCTATATCAGCTGAACCATCGAGGATCGTTGTTTTTCGGTCATCATTATATTTTTCTCTCATCTCAATGACTTCGTCTTTGATGATCTGCATACGTTTTCCTCGAATTTCGAGAATACTCTTCAGTTCCTCGACTGTTTTTACAAGTTCTCGATATTCAAGTTCGATTTTCTCTCTTTCAAGTCCGGTTAATTTCTGCAATCTCATCTCGAGAATTGCTTTTGCCTGTATTTCAGTAAAACCGAATTTTTTCTGAAGATTCTCATTAGCATCTGCAGTGCTTTCAGATTTTTTAATGATCGCGATGATCTCGTCGATATTCTCAAGAGCAATGCGAAGACCCTCAAGAATATGAAGTCTTTTTTCAGCATTATCAAGTTCATACTGGGTTCTGCGAACCACGACTTCATGCCTGAAATCGATATAATTTTGAAGAAGATCCCTCATATTGAGTACTTGCGGAACACCACCAACAAGCGCACGATTATTAACAACATAACTCACCTGAAGTTGAGAATATTTATAGAGTTTCTTTAAAACCGAATCTGCATCAGAGTTTCTTTTTATAGTAACGACTAATCTCATTCCCTGCCTGCCCGATTCATCACGGATATCGCTAATACCTTCAATCCTTTTATCTTTTACGAGAGAGACGATCTTATCGATCAACAGGGTTTTATTGAGTTGATACGGAAGCTCGGTTATGACAATTGCTTCCTGCCCGTTATTTTTTGTCTCGATCGATGCTTTACCGCGAATGATAACTTTCCCATAGCCGGTCTGGAAATAATCTCTGATACCTTGCTTTCCAATGATATAACCACCTGTAGGGAAATCAGGACCTTTAATAAATTTAAGTAGTTCGGTTGGTTCAAGGTCTGGATTGTCGATCAATGTGCATAATGCATCACAGGTTTCGGAAATGTTATGGGGTGCCATATTTGTTGCCATCCCAACTGCAATACCTGATGAGCCATTAACAATCAAATTAGGAAATTTGGATGGGAATACTTTGGGCTCTTTTCGAGTATCGTCATAGTTTGGCTGGAAATCCACAGTATCTTTATCCAGATCAGCCATAAGATCGACTGCAGCATGATGCAAACGAGCTTCAGTATATCGCATTGCTGCTGGTGGATCACCATCCTGAGAACCGAAATTTCCCTGTCCATGAACGAGAAGGTATCTCAAGCTCCAATCCTGTGCCATTCGCACAAGCGTTGGATAAATGACTTGCTCACCGTGGGGATGATAGTTTCCAGAAGTATCACCTGCAATTTTCGCACATTTTCGGAATCCTTTTCCTGGTTCGAGTTTCAGTTCATGCATTGCGAATAAGATCCTGCGCTGAGAGGGTTTAAGACCGTCCCTAACATCAGGTAGCGCACGAGATACTATAACACTCATCGAGTATTCAAGGTATGCTTTTTTCAGCACATCATCTATTTCAATTTGTTCAATTCTTGATCTATCGTGAATCATCTATCCTCCGGTTACACATCTACTTCAACGTATTTTGCATTTTTCTCAATAAATTCCCTTCTTGGTTCGACGTCACCTCCCATGAGGATCGTGAAGATACGATCAGCTTCGATCGCATCATCCATGCGGACTGCAGTAAGAATTCTTTTTTCAGGATCTAACGTGGTTTCCCATAGCTGATCCGCATTCATTTCACCAAGACCTTTATAACGCTGGATACTCACACCCGTTGATCCAAGTTCTTTCAGAATATCATCTCTTTGATCGTCAGAATATACGTATCGTGACATTCTCCCTTTCTTGATCAGATAGAGCGGTGGTCGCGCAATATAAATATGACCATCCTCGACAAGTTGACGCATATATCTGAAGAAAAAGGTCAGAAGAAGGGTTGCAATATGCTGTCCATCAACATCTGCGTCAGCCATGATAATGATCTTATGATAGCGAAGTTTCGTTTTATCGAACTCATCACCGATTCCTGCACCAAGAGCAAGAATGATGGGCTGAATCTTTTCATTATTAAGAACTTTATCGATACGCGCTTTTTCTGTATTCAGCATTTTACCCCAGAGCGGAAGGATCGCCTGGAACGTTCTATCTCTTCCCATTTTAGCAGAACCACCAGCAGAATCACCCTCCACAAGGAATATTTCAGTTTGAGTGGGATCTTCGATGGAACAATCTGCAAGTTTACCCGGCAGACTGCCGCTTTCAAGGACGGATTTTCTTCTGGTCAGTTCACGGGCTTTCCGTGCTGCTTCTCGAGACCGTGCACCTAAAATTGCCTTATTGGAGATCGATTTTGCTTCGGTTGGATGTTCCTCGAAATACTCCATCAGTTTTTCATATACAACTGAATTGACAATTCCTTCAATATCGAAATTCTGAAGTTTGGTTTTTGTTTGACCTTCGAACTGTGGATCTTTAAGTTTAACGCTTACAACAGCGGTTATACCTTCTCGGATATCACTTCCCATTGGGGAACTTTTATCATTTTTTGAAAGGTTTGAATTTTTAATGTAGGTGTTTACAGCACGTGTCAGAGCTGATTTAAATCCACTGAGATGTGTGCCACCTTCGATAGTGTTGATGTTGTTTGCAAAACTTAAGATGGATTCCTGATAGCCGTCATTATATTGAATAGCAACCTCAAACTCTGTATGATCTCTTTCACCTGAGATGTAGATTGGTCTGTTGAAAATGACTCTTTTGTTTTCATTTAGATATTTCACAAAAGAGACAATCCCACCATCATATTTGAAATCATGCTTTTCTTCATTACGCTTGTCATCGAGTATGATGCGTACACCTTTGTTGAGGAATGCCAGCTCTCTGAGTCTTACAGACAGGTAATCAAAGCTGAAGTTAGTATCATCGAAGATTTCATCATCAGGCATGAACGTGATTTCAGTACCTGTTTTTTTTGTTGAACCAACAATTTCAAGATCAGATTTTACCTCTCCGCGCTCGTAATATTGCCGATATATCTTATTATTCTTATAGACTTTAACTTCAAGCCATTTGGAGAGAGCATTCACAACAGAAACACCCACTCCATGCAATCCACCGGATACTTTATAAGATTTATCATCAAATTTTCCGCCAGCATGAAGCATGGTCATCACGACCTGTATTGCGGGAACTTTTTGTTCTTTGTGCTTATCAACGGGAATACCGCGACCATTATCGATGATCGTTGCAGATCCGTCTGTGTTAATGATCACATCGATACGGGTACAGTATCCTCCCATTGCTTCGTCGATACTGTTATCCACCACTTCATAGACCAGGTGGTGCAGACCCCGTTCACTGGTCCCGCCAATATACATAGCGGGTCGTTTTCGGACTGCTTCCAGCCCTTTCATTACTTTGATTCGTGTTGCATCGTATTTTGCTACCATATTACCTCGAATTACTGATTTTCATTGAGATCTTCCAACAGAGATTCATACAGATCTTTCCTCGAGTTGATTGAAGAAGGAATTTTCCCTAAACTCATGACCAGATCGATTTTTGAATTTCTTGGAACATCCATTCCATACACAGGTTGACTATATATCACTTTACCTTTTTGAATTTCGTTCGAATAAGAATAATTTATATTCCCCACTTCCAAACCACTATTTATCAGTCGGATACGAGCTTCATCCAGTGTCAGATTATCAAGTGTCGGTATCTTGATTAGTTCCGGACCTTTACTCACGATCACATCGATCGTATATCCTTTTTTCACGATCGTTTTTGCCAGCGGTTCCTGTGAAATAATACTTCCATCCAGTATTTCCTGGCTGTTACGTTCGCCGATTTTATCAATGTATAAGCCCAATTTATAAAGATCGTGCTTTGCTTTTTTATAATCTCGTTCGGTGAGATCAGGAACCTCAACTTCATTTCTATGCAGGGTATAAAAATACAGCACAGTACGTGCAATAGCAAATCCAAGAAGGAAGATTATGACAAAACTCAATATTACAAAGCCAATAGTCTTCAATGTTTTCATGCTGCTTTCCTTAATGCGGAAGCAAAGCTTCCATCCATTTTATGTTTAAAAGGATAAGTCTTAATATAATTGCCAGTTACAAAAACTTTCTCAATATATTTATCAGGTTTTTCAAAAGAATAATTTGGATGATTTTTCAGAAATGTTTCAATCTGTTTTTCATTTTCTTCCGGGTTGATCGTGCACGTCGAGTAGACAAGAACACCATCTTTCTTTAAAAGAGTATCAGCTTTTTCAAGGAATTTTTGTTGGAGTGGAAGTAAGCTGAGAAGCCGATTTTCGGACTGCAGTCGAATATCAGATTTTCTTTGCATGATTCCCCATCCTGTACACGGAGCATCGATAAAGATTTTTTCAAAGAGTTTATTTGATTTCAAATATAGGACATCTTTCATTACAATATCAATGGAGGGATGGTTCATTCGTTTTGCATTTTCTTTAAATTGCCCTATTCGTCCATTATCATTATCAACAGCAGTTATGTGTGCCTTATCTTCTGTCAATGAAGCAATATAGAAGGATTTTCCGCCAGGAGCTGCACACATGTCGAGAATATGCTCACCTTTTTGAGGATCAAGCAGCAAAACAGGCAGCAGTGTACTTTCATTTTGGATGTAATACAAACCTTTTTTGAAATACTCATCATCAGCAACATTAAAGGATGATTCTATGATAAGAGCATCATTGAAATATTTGCTTTTCCGATATGCTAACTTATTATTTTTTAGATAGTTACAAAATTTATCTATAGATATTTTATCAGTTTCTACACGAAGTGCAAGTGCAGGTATGTTATTGAAATATTCACAAAGAGAGATTGTTTGTTTCTTGCTGAATATCGAGAGCCACTTTTTGATGAGATAAGGGGGAAACGAGTATTTGACAGATATAAAGTCTACATCATCATGGGGATAATGAATCTTTTTATCCTGCCTAAGATATGATCTTAAAACAGCATTAATAAAATTACTTATTCTCTTGTTACATACTTTATGACTGATTTTTATCGTCTCATTGACTGCTGCATACGGTGGAACAGAATCAAGGGAAGTTATTTGAAATAGCGCTAATATCAAGAGATTCATGACCTTTGGATCGGTTTTTTGAATATCCAGGTAGTGCTTGAGAATAAATTCAAGGTGTATTTTCTGCTTTATGCTTCCTTTTACGAGTGTATAATAGAAATCGAGATCTTGTTTTGAAGAAAAGTTCGAAGCATAGCGATACAGTGAATTATCAGTTGTCTTACTTTCAAGAAGTATCTCATTCAATGTATGATATGCTGCAAATCTCGGGTTCATTTTGAATAAAATTGTCTAATGACTGCTTTCACGATCTCTTCCGCAGAAGCAGGCTTGTTATCTCGCATGTATTTCTGTATCATTTTTATAACCGATGGTTTTGAATATCCAAGGGAAATCAAAGCAGTTTCTGCATCACTCACAAAATCCTGTTCTTCTGTTGATGCAGTATATTCGATGAATTTATCTGCAAAAAGGTCATCGAAACTATCTTTCAACTCGACTATAATGCGTTCTGAACTCTTTTTTCCAATACCCGGAACTGTTGAAAGCAGCTTAACGTCCTGTCGAGCAACAACATCAAATAAATCCTTAATTGATATCCCCGATAGTATTGATAGCGCTATCTTGGGACCAATTCCAGCAACTTTGAGGAGGGAGTCGAACACAATTCTTTCTTCTTTTGTTGCAAATCCGAAAAGACGTTGTTCATTTTCCCGAACATGGAATCGAATAAAGAGTTTACCGTCTGAATTTATTTCACCTAGTTTATCATACGTGCTGATTGGGATATTGATATAATATCCGATACCGTTTGTTTCTAAGACCGTATATGTGGTCTTTTTTTCTGCGATTCTTCCTACTATATAATCATACATATTGCAATTTATTTATATGACAGAGTGCGATTGCACATGCATCAGTGACGTCGAACTGAAGATTTTCTTCCTTGATCTTAATAATATTTTTTACCATATATTGAACCTGCTGCTTTGAAGCATTTCCGTTACCGACAACTGCTTTTTTTACTTCACGAGCAGAATATTCATAGATGGGGATCTGAGCTTGTTCCAGGGCGAGTAGAAGTACTCCTCGAGCTTCTCCGAGAGAAACCAACGAACGTACATTCTTTGCATAGAAGATTTTTTCAATGCTTGCAATGGTCGGTTTATAATACTCAATGAGGTTATTAAGTTCATCATAAAGGATTGCGATTCGTTTTGCTAAGGTCATTTTCGGATTATTCTTTATTACCCCATAGGAAAGAGGTTTGATCTTTTTATTTTCAACAGACAGGAAAGCATATCCCGTTGCTTTTGAGCCGGGATCGATACCAACAATTATCTCTTGCTTACTCACCTGCAACTTGTTCTAATATCTCGTCATCGATCTGGAAGTTTGCATACACGTTTTGCACATCGTCGAGTTCTTCGAGTGCTTCAATTATCTTTATGACCTGTGCTGCGCTGTCGTTTGCTGGAACAGTATTCAGGGGTACATATTCAAGATCGGCTTTCTCGATTGTAATGCTCTGTTCTTCCAATCCGCGAACAACGTTAAAGAGTTCTTTTGCATTCGTTGTTACAATAAAGAATTCATCTTCTTCGGAAAAATCATCAGCACCTGCATCGAGTGCGATCATCATGAGCTCATCTTCATCTTGATCATTTTTGGGAATAAGAATGGTTCCAGCTTGCGTAAAATTCCACGACACAGAGCCTTTTTCTGCCAGACTTCCATTATGTTTGGTGAGTATATGCCTGATCTCGGCAACGGTTCGCTGTTTGTTATCCGTCACTGCTTGTATGATCATTGCAACGCCACCCGGCGCATATCCCTCATACATAACAGTTTCGTAATTGACGCCTTCAAGCTCGCCGGTTCCCTTTTTAATTGCGCGCTCGATATTGTCTTTCGGCATATTTTCGGAATTTGCCTTGAGAACAGCATTTCTAAGAGCTGGATTCAATTCGGGATCTCCCCCACCGTCTCGTGCGGCAATGATGATCTCACGTATGATCTTCGTGAAAATTTTTCCGCGTTTGGCATCTTCCTTTGCCTTTTTATGTTTTATCGAACTCCATTTATTATGTCCGGACATGATACCTCCGTCAGATGACTGAATTCTTATTCGTCTTCTTGTTTGCTTTCTTGGATAACTTTTTGAGCTTGATCATTTGGAAGCTTTTGATAATACGCAAACTGCTGCGTGAAGTATCCGCGTCCTTGAGTTATCGATTTCAAAGAAGTATAGTATGAGTACAGTTCTGAAAGAGGAATTTCAGCATTGAGAATTTGTTTATTATCTTCTTGTGACATACCGAGGATTTTACCTCTTCTACTGCTGACATCACCCATCACGTCTCCCATGTATTCTGTGGGAACAACGATTTGAACTTTATGGATGGGCTCAAGAAGAATAGGATTTGCTTGCATAAAGCCGTCTTTCAACGCATGGGAGGCAGCAATCTTGAATGCCATTTCCGAGGAATCAACATCATGATAGGAGCCGTAATAAAGCTCTACGCGAATATCTACGACAGGATATTTTGCAAGAATACCTTCTTTCATGGTTTCGACAAGACCTTTTTCAACGGCAGGGATGTACTTGCTGGGAATCACACCACCAACGATTGCATCGACGAATTCAAAACCTGCACCGAGATCGGTTGGTGATATCCTAATGTAGACTTCACCATACTGTCCGTGTCCACCACTCTGTTTTTTATGACGGTATTTCACGTCTGATTTACCGGTAACCGTTTCTTTATAAGGTATTTTCGGATCGGTCAGATTTGCTTCGACATTATATTTGTCTTTCAAACGCTTCTGCACAAGCCCGATCTGGATCTCGCCCTGACCTGAAAGAATGTTCTGATTGGTTTCAAGATTGATCTCTGTTTTAAGTGTCGGGTCTTCATCAGTTATTTTTGTAAGAGCAGGTCCGATCTTATCTTCATCGGATTGACTTTCTGCGCGGATTGCCTTCCAATAAACCGGTTGAGGGTACTGAAGAGGTTTAACGATAATGTTTTCACCTTTTTCAGTAATTGTGTATGATGTTTTGGTATTCCTCAATTTGACCAATCCGCCAATATCACCTTCGGAAATTTCATCTACTTCTTCGCGTTTTTTGCCACAAACTGTATAGACCTGTCCGATCTTATCCTTTGCACCTTTATCTGGAAGTTCGACTTCATCGCCTGTTTTGAGAATGCCGGAGTACATTCTTACGAGTGCGATCTCACCAAAGTTAGCTTCTGTGACAGATTTAACGACATATCCGAGTTTTTTCTTGTAAGTGGAAAGGTCGAGTATTTTGGCTTCATCATTCTTCTTGATGGGTATCTCGGTAATATCCTTGGGTGAGGGGAAGAACATATTAATGAGATTGAGAATTTCCTGGATACCGATATTTTCTGATGCAGAGCATGCAAAAACAGGGATTGCTGTTCCTTGAATAATGGAGTTTTTCAGTCCATTACTTATCTCTTCTGCAGAGAGGGCGCCTTCTTCAAAGAATTTCTCCATAAGTTTATCATCGGATTCTGCAGCTGCTTCAATGACCTTTTCATGCCATTCTTCAACTTCGTCGGCAAGGTCTGCCGGGACTTCGATCTCTTTTCCCTGGGCATATGCTTTTTTATTGATCGTATTGATCACACCTTTGAAGCTTTCTTCAATGCCGATTGGAATGAGAACAGGTACCACGATCTGGTCGGAAAAGCTGCTCAACTCATCGATTATCTCTGAAAACTTAGCATGTTCCCTATCGAGTTTATTTATTATAATTGCTTTACTGTTTTTAACTTCATCTGCATATTTCATTGCCTGATCGGTCATCACTTCTATTCCTGCAACAGCACTGATCGTAATAAGAGTAGTGTCAACCGCACGAAAAGCTGTGATCATATCACCTTTAAAGTCGCTATATCCCGGTGTGTCGAGTATATTATGTTTGTTTTTTTTCCACTCTAAGTTGCCTAATGCAAGGTTGATAGACATTTTTTTGGAAACTTCATCAGGATCATAATCCATAAGTGTATTTCCGTCATCAACACGTCCAAGTCGATTTATCACTCCTGCGTTGAAAAACATCGCTTCAGCAATGGAAGTTTTACCTGATCCACTGGCACCGACAAGAGCATAATTTCGAATACTATCCATTGAGTATTTCTTCATTCAGATCCTCCTGAAAAGACATATTATTTATAACTAAAATATCGGGGTTCCGGAAATGGTGTCAAACTTTTTAGAAGTATATTTAACTATTAAGTTTAAAGGAAGTTATGAAAAATTTCGGATGTAAAAAAAGCGAGTTTTTTGAAGGATGATAATGCGGATTTATTTTGATAGATTATTGAGTGAAAAATCCGTGATTTTGCATAAAACAACGTGGTTGTTTTACTCCATATTTTTATCTTTCATTGAGAAGCTTCAGAGAAGCCGAACCTTTTACACCGTCTTGTCTTGTCTGGCCGTAACAGAGTGAAGACTGAAGCGTCAACGAAGACGAACCATTTTTCTTACTATAGCATTCCCACTATACTCTAATTTATACAGATACGTACCGGGCGCAACCTGTTTTCCATACTCGTCTGTTCCGTCCCACAAGATCTTTGTCTTGACCCAAAAATCATTCTTTCTTCCATAAAACCTGTGCACAAGCTGCCCTTTGGTGTTGTATATGGAAAGTGTATAATCCTCTACTCTTTCATAATCCGCAGTAATGAATAATATTTCTGTTTTGTTGGTGAAAGGATTAGGCATATTCTGGAAAAGATACAGGTTGTTAATAAATGTTGTATCCGGCTGGTCAATACTTACCGTGTCCTGACATTCGTATGCGCCGATATCTATTCTTCCGTTGAATATTCTCGGATTACTGGCTAAATCTGTTGCGGGAAGATTGAGACCAGTCGTATCCAGTGTACCAGCATCGATGCAGGGGGAATATTTCGTTAACTCGTAAATGTAAGGATCACCTCCAACAAACAAGGGGTCTTCGTCTATGTTGCCGTCTCCCCAGATAATGCTACCATTGTTATTCGTGTTTATAGCATCAATACTACCTTTAATATTTGAGTACGATAAAGTGATCTTCTTTGCTGGTGGATTGGTTGAAAATACAACCTCATCATCTGAATAATTCCTTAATATGCAATTTATTAAACTAATATGAGATCCATCTCCCTGATAAATAGTTCCGTATGGATTTTCTGAATTATCGCAAATAGTACAATTTATTAGAATCGGATCGCAGTAATCCCCAGCACCACCAGAAGCACTTAATCCACTTGTTTCATCTGATTCATTATTTGTTATTGCCGTGTTAATAAATACTGGGTTACACTCAACTGTGCAACTTACTCCTCCTGCAAATCCCCAGTCTGGTGAGATAGTATAATTACTATCAATAATACAATTAATGAATACTGGATTTGAATTCAATGATATCTTTATTCCACCACCACCATCTGATGAATTTTTTCGTACTTGTAAATTCTTAAATACACCTTGCGATTCAAATATATATAATCCTCCTCCTTTATTAGCGGTATTACAGTATAAATTTATATTTTTTAACAAAATATTATAAGCATAATTAATACCTATCCCTCCCCCTGCGATTCCATTAAAACCATTTTGTAATGTAATATCTTTTATAGAATAATCATTGTCTTCATAGGAATATAGTACAAACCATTCATTACTCCCATCAAGAATAGTTAAATCCTTATCCTCCCCTTGAATAGAAACATAATCTTTACAATTTATCGGGAATATCTCCTCATTCATAGCTTGTGAATATATCCCATTTGATAGATATATTGTATTACAGATTATGCTATCCGATTTTATCTTTGTCATCGCATATGATATTGTTTTCAATGGATCATCAGGTGAAAATCCACTACTTGTGTTATTACCCAAAGGACTAATATATAGGTCACAATTTATCATTTCTATCTTATTACTATAAATATCAAAATCATAGCTTTCATAAGGATATGTATTGTAATCATCTGGTTCAATAACGGTAAACGTATCTACTATTACTTCTATACCGCTTATTTCATAAGAACCTATATCACAACCGCATCCTGCGTAATTTAAATATATGTTTGATCGGTTAATACTATCGAAAATGATATTAGACTCATCTCTTAAATATATCCCTCCGCCGTCATATATCGAATGGTTATAACGGATCGTTGTTCCTGAGATATGTATCATTGAATATCTGCAATGAATACCACCACCGAACTCGGCATTATTATTTTGGATATTACAACTTAACAACTTAGGATTAGAGTTGATACAAAAAATTCCTCCACCTCTAATATTATGTAAATTATATGTACCACTTCCATTTTGAAGAGTAAATCCACAAAGAACTGCAGTGGTATCTTCTCCACTTTCGAAGGTTACCACACTCCCATTCTGGTTACCATCGATTACGGTTTTTCGTATAAATGAGTCTGCCTGGGTTGTGAGGTACAAACTCGCAAGAGTTATATTTTTCCCATTATAATTGATATTTTCAAAATATGTGCCAGGATACACCAAAACAGTATCTCCTTGTACTGAATTATCAATTCCTTCTTGTATTGATGTATAATCTCCAGTGCCATTAATATCTACGATGATAGTGGTTGGATTTCTGCTTGAGTGAGTTTGAGTTACTTGAGTCTTGTAATAAATTTGGGGATTTTGATAAATTTTAAAAATATATGCACAATTGTTTTTGATTTTACCAATTTCATTTATCCATGTAACTCCATTAAAATAAAATATCTCTCCATCACCCTTAACTGTATATAATTGCTTTGTTTTAATCAAATCATGAAAGACAATTTCGGGATCGCCACCTTCAGGTCCTAAGTGGATAAACGTTTCAGTGTAGGTAATAAAGTCATCATCTGCAAAAAGGGGGAGAGAAATAAAGAAAATCATACCTATTAGGATACACGTAAAGAGTCTACTCATATTACATCTCCTTTAAGAAATAATTTGCGATGACAAGGTCATCGTCTCCAAAACATTCAATCTTTTACTATACGCCAACATAGTTTTTCTTTGGATGGATTAGGGTATAATGCATTATATCTGTCAATTTATTATGTTTTTTCAGAATAACCCACAACAGAATGTTATAGAATCAATATGGTGTTAGTAAACTGAATGATAAAGGTAGATTACATGTTAAAGAATTTATATGATTCTTACTTTTCCGGTCATATCCTTCCTGAAAAAGAGATAGTAAAAAACTGTTGAAAGCAAGTACAATCCGCTGGTCAAAGCAAAACAGAGGGTAAATCCAAATTTTTCAATGATATGACCACCGATGAGCGCACTTATTGCCCAGGAACTTGTCCAGCTCAGCATAAGAATGCTGTTTGTGATCGCATGTTCCTTATCCGTAACTTTTTCCATGGAAAAGGTGCTTGAGATCGGAATACTCATGTTCATCATTGCACCACGGATCAGAAATGCGAGTATAACTATCGGTATGAAGCGAACATAACCGAGTATCAGCATAAATGGGATCGAGATCAACTGAGTGATAAGAATTGCCCTGACCTTTCCTATTCTGGATGCAATGACAGGACTTGTGAGCATACCAAGAAGCACAGCACCCTGTCCCATTGCAAAGATTATCCCGATCATATTTGCTTTAAGATGAAAGACATCTCGGAAATAGAGATTGATAAAGGGAATTGTCAGGCCTGCGCCCATGCCCACAATAAAACCGGGTAAAGCCAGTTTGAAAATTACATTCCAATTCGTGTCTTTCATCATTCGCCTGAAATATTTCCAACCAGTGTGCTCCCGCTTTGGGATTGGTTTTTCTCTGAGCCGCAGATATGGGATTACACCGAGCAATGCAATGATAACTGCTGAAATAAGGGCAAAGCGGTACGAAATCACTTCGGAATGAGTAAATGAATAGAAAACGGTTTTTACAACTCCGCCAAGTATTGAGCCGAAAATACCGGCTCCCATTCCGAGTGCGGAGTTTATACTGAAAAGATAGACACGCTCGCGTTCTGTGCTGTTTCTCATAAAGAACGGCGCTGATGCAACCATGTAGAATGTTGTAGTCATCCCTGTATAAAATCCTGCCAGGATCAAACCTGATTTTGTTGTGATGATCGATTGGAGAAAAAATCCCACTGCAGAAAAAAGTGCGCCGCCGATCACCACATAACGAATATGAACTCTATTAATAAGTGCTGCTGCAGGAAGTGCAATGAGCACTGAGCCGACAGATCGTAGAGAGAGTACATTCCCGATAAATCCTTCCTGGAAACCCAATTCCTTCAAATAAAGATTGTATAAAAGCCAGAAAATGTTTATCCCGATACTCAGGCAAAAATTCCCGACCAAAAAAAGCTTTGCATTACGCGAGAATAGCTTGATATTGCTTATATAACTTTTTATCATTGAGAAAGTAAGCTATTCTATATGTGTGATATCCTGTATTTTCAGTTTGTCATCCAATAATTCAATTTCAACAAGAAGAAATTGTTCCTTTTTTCTGCTCCAATTTATCAATCGCGGATGTGTGATCTCCTTCATATAATGATGGGTATTATCAAGTGAAAAATAATCGATCACAAGATCGAGTTGCGAGACTTTTTGCAATAACTCATTGCTGAGAAAATCACCAAGATAGTTAATCGCAATAATATAATCGATACCGAATTTTTCACACATATTGCAAATCTCTTTCATTTTATTGAAGAGATCTATCTCAACATCGAAATCCTCAGAGTAGTTCTGATAGAGTATTGGAAAATCGGGAGTTGTTATGCTGAGAAAAACAACTGAATGTGTATCAAGCATTACTGGCTTGTATGGTATTAAATCAAATAAAGAAGAATCTGAACATTGTACATTTGTTGAAAGGATTTTCTGTGTAAAGTTGAACGAATTATCTGAAAATATCGAAGGATTTAAAAAACATATCTGGTTATTATTTTGTTCTTTGAATGGAAAGGGAGATATCTCAAAAATGTTCATGTAATTCTCTGTGAGAGAATCGGATAATTCAGAAATATTATTATAAATTGAATTTTGTGGAGAGTAATTATGACAAATCAGCACAAGTTCTTCTGCAGATATAAAAGCAGTAATGAGAATAAAAAAACTGACGAAATAAACAAAAACAAATTTCCTCATATTAATCACGCGAACCACGAAGAACAAGCAGTCTCAGAAACTGCATGAGCGCCATCAGTGTGGATGCTACATAGGTGAGTGCTGCTGCATTGAGAACCTTTTTTGCACCGGTCATTTCAGCAGAATTTGCCACATAATTTTTCTGGAGATGAACAAGTGCACGTTTGGATGCATTGAATTCTACAGGAAGTGTTACTACGTGAAAAACGAGAGCACCTGCAAACAATATAATGCCAATATCCATCAGCAATGGCGTACGCATGAGAAGTCCAATTATAAACATCGGGAAGGCAAGCATAGAACCAAAACGAGCGACAGGAAAAATGCCTGTCCTGATACCGAGTGGTGCATAATTTTCTGCATGTTGGATAGCATGACCTGCTTCATGAGCTGCAATACTGATCGCAGAGATCGAATCTCCATGATATACATCATGCGAGAGATTCAATTCCTTCTTTTTTGAGTTGTAATTGTCTGTCAAAGTGCCATCGATTTCTTGAATTTTCACATTATTGATACCGTTCGATAGCAGAATATTTCGAGCAACTTCTGCTCCGGTTATTCCTGATGCATTTTTTATTTTACTATATTTTACATAATTCCCCTTGACCTTGCTTTGTGCATAGAACGCAAGAATTAAAACAGGTATCAGCAGTAAAAAGGTTGGATCATAAAACATGGTAGACCTCTAATTTTTTAGAAAAAATATCTCAATTTATTATAATGTCAACACCGATCAGATATCAAATGTAACTTTGGCATAATAGATTTTTTGTTTATTTTTGATCTTATCTTTGATACCGCATTCATGATATGTCACCGCCTTAATCTCATGTATGATATCATTCTTTGTCATCTGAACATAGGAACACTTGATTGTAAGAGCTGTATCCGAAATAAGCTGGGCATGGCATTCATAAAAATGAAAATAATTCTGATTGATATGATAGAGAATTTCTCTCAGGAAATCGATATAGTTTATCTCAATGCTATCTGTTGAAAAGGAAAGGTCGAGTGCTCCTATCTGTTGGTTTATAACAGGTTTTTCAAATATTATTTCTGAGAGTGAAACTGCACTATTCTCAAACAATTCAGGAATGGTTTTACCATAAAATTCGACTGCAAAATCAGCAGTATGGTCAATGATCGTGTATTTCATTTATCCTTTGAGAACACCAAGAGGTTTCGTTCGGACAATTTGTTTTGCGAGTCCTGCTAACTCAACTGCTTCGACGACATCCGAAACGTTTTTGTATGTATGAGAAGATTCTTCGATCAGTGTATTTTTTTGAACAGAATAGACTACGATTCCCTGCTTTTGCAGCTCATCTTTTATCTGATTAAAGGAATATGTTCTTTTTGCTTTACTGCGGCTCATAACTCTGCCTGCACCATGGCAGCATGAACCAAAACACTCGCTCATTGCTTTGTCGGTTCCTATTAAAAGGTAAGAGTGAGTACCCATATCACCCGGTATGATGACCGGTTGCCCTATCTCTCGATATTCTTCTGATAGCTCCTTTCTTCCAGGACCGAATGCGCGGGTTGCTCCTTTTCTGTGTACACATAACTTCTTGTCTGTTCCGTTAACATTGTGAGTTTCTATCTTAGCGATGTTATGGCATACATCATAAATGAGTTCATAACCAAGTGAGGATTCAGAGATCGAGAGTGTTTTGACAAGCGCTTTCTTTGCCAGACTCATGAGAACCTGGCGATTTGCCCATGCATAGTTGGCAGCACAGCACATTGCCTGATAATATTCTTGACCAAGTTTTGAATTGAAAGGTGCACATGCTAGCTGTCTATCGGGAATTGTATAGGGTAGAGAAGACATATCTCTGACCATTTTATGAAGAAAATCATCACACACCTGGTAACCAAAACCGCGTGATCCGCTATGAACCATAATGATAACCTGATCCACTCTCAATTGCAATGTTTCTGCAAGTTGCTGGTCATATATTTTATCGATGATGCCAACCTCAAGAAAATGATTTCCCGATCCTAAAGTACCGACCTGGTCGAGACCCCGTTGATGAGCTCTATCACTTATTGTATCAGGGTTTGCCTGTTCCATACATCCATAATTCTCGATATGTTCGAGGTCAGAATCGCTTCCGTATCCCTGCTCAATTGCCCATTTTGCACCTTTGTGCATGACCTCTGTTTCCTCGTTAAGATTGAGTTTTTTAATTGCACCGCTGGATCCGACTCCACTTGGTACATATCGATAAAATCCTTCAACAATTTTTGGAATGAGATCTTTGACCTCCTGATAGGTAAGATTGGTTCTGCAGAATCTTACTCCGCAGTTTATATCATAACCGACACCACCAGGTGAAATAACACCGTCGTCTAAATCAAATGCTGCCACACCGCCGATAGGAAAACCATAACCATAGTGGATATCCGGCATTGCCATAGCATATTTCTGAATTCCAGGAAGATGTGCAACATTAATGAGTTGAGAAAGAGCATTATCCGTGAAAATCTGAGAAAGCATCTTTTCAGTTGCATAGAACCGTGCAGGAACCTTCATATCTCCAGTTTGGGGTATTTCCCAGATCGCATCTGAAATTTTGTTTACTTGATTATTATTGAATTGCATGATCTTATTATGCTTCTTTTATGATTGGTTTGTTCACTACTGAGGTTAGTGCCTTTTCGAGTTTTTCCAGGCTTACATGCGTATTTATACATGGTCCATTCGGGCGAAGATTCAGTACTCCAAGTGTCATGATCGGATATGCGTCTCGAATGCCAGAAACAAGGTCTCTGTAACATGCCACTGCAATGATCACCCTCGGTTTGTTATCGATGATGATCCTGCGAGCGAGAGTTCCACCGGTTGCAATGGCAACAGTAACGCCAAACTCATCACAAAGCTCAAGCACTTTACCGATATCGCATTTCATGCATCTTTTACAGTTTGATGGATCGATAGTGATCCGTACTAAACAAGAAGTGTCCTGCAGGCAATGTGGTAAAAGAACAAGCGTATCCTGTGGATTGAACTTCTTTCTCAAAGATAGAATGAATGTATCGTTCACTCGAACAAAGGATTCCCCTATCCGCTCTTCAGATATACCGATGAGTGAACCAAAAAAAACACAAACCGGATACATGACCCGTACAAACATATGTACTGCAAATTTGGCAATGATGAAATTTCTCTCAAAAATTGCTGTCAGTATTACAAGTATCGAACCGATAACGAGTAGCAAGAAGAATATGCGTAAGCCGCTGAGTAAAATGAACGGAAATGCTTCGTTGAACTCGTGAAGCCGTGGAGAAATAAAATACCACAATGCTGTGACAGCGACCATGAGGAGTATGAGACTGATGGTTGAGAGCCAGAGAAACAGCGATTTGCCGACTGGTTTAGGGAGTGTCTGTGAATGTTTCATCGATAATGTTCGCACCGAGTGAATAGTTATATGCGGTCATTACTTTCTTGCCTTGCGGTTTTACTTCTTTCACCAGGAGGAGTCTATAACCTGTTGAGACGTAAAATCCTTCGAATTTTTCTATACCAACTACCTTTCCTACTGAGGAATGTTCCTGGATAGTCGGCACAGCATGTAGAATTTTGATCTCTTTACCCTTGAGATAACTAAAAGCACCGGGTCTTTCAGCAAGTCCGCGAATCTGGTTGTTGATTTGATCAGCAGTGTTATGCCATTTTATTTTGCACATTTCTCGTGTAATAAGTCGAGAATAGGTTGCATTGCGATCGTTTTGAGGGGCAGGCGAATCATTTCCCTGCTCAATAAGAGAAATCGCTTCTATGAGGTCTTTTGCGCCCTTTTCACTCAATTTTTCTGAAAGGGAGGTATAGGTGTCATTGTATTGAATAGCAATTCTGCTTTGAAGAATAATTTCACCGGCATCCATATGGTTGTTCATATAAAAGACTGTTGAGCCGGTAACCTGATCTCCATTGAAGAGCGACCAATTGATTGGAGACGGACCTCGATATCTCGGCAAAAGTGACGGATGAAGGTTAATACATCCATATTGTGGTATACTCAATATCCTTCCCCTTAATATCTTACCATAAGCTGTTGTAACAATTAGATCAGGATTAAGAGTTTTGATCTTTTCAAGGGATGAGGAAATATTTACTGAATCCGGTTGGAACACTTCGATGTTATTCTCAAGCGCTATTTTTTTAACTGGTGTGAAGGTTACCTTTTGACCTCTTCCCTTTTTCCTGTCCGGTTGTGTTATGACTAAGTGTGGTTTTCTGTTAGTTGCAATAAGTTGAATGAGTGCAGGAACGGCAAATTCCGGCGTTCCCATAAAGACAATTTTTTCAATCTGTCTCACCCAACATTGACCCCGTTTTTTGTTGTTGAAGCTAATTTCTTGAGTTTGCCATAGAGGAGTTTCCTCCGTATTGGAGAAATTTTATCGATAAAGAGTACACCATCAAGATGATCATTCTCGTGCTGTGCTGCGCGTGCAAAGAGATCCTGACCTTTATAGGTACTCCATTTCCCTGAAAGGTCTTGAGCTCTTAGAACAATATGCTGTGCACGTTTGACCTTCTCAAAGATTTCAGGAATACTGAGGCATCCTTCTGGCATGAATTGTTCTCCTGAAAATTCCACGAATTCAGGATTGATGAATATCATTGGTTTACGTTTTTGTTCATCCTCGATCCAGATTGGATTGATAACAAAGATCCTGAACGAATGTCCAACTTGCGGAGCTGCAAGTGCGAACTCCTCGTTTACATTCAGCGTATCTATCAGATCTTGTACAACCTGCTGGGCTTTTGGATCATCAGGAGAGAGAGGTTCCGCAACTTTACGCAGAACCTCATCCCCGAACAAACGTATTTTTTGTATCATTACTGATTTGTGACTTTTGTTGCAATTGCGTTTTTCGTTACTTCGATCTTTACGTTGTCATCAACTTTAAGCACAACGACATCACCTTTGATACTGTATATCGTTCCAATGATTCCGCCGTTAGTGATAACTTTCTCATTCTTCTGAAGTTCATCACGCATC
Source organism: Candidatus Cloacimonadota bacterium (assembly GCA_016932035.1). Lineage (NCBI taxonomy): Bacteria > Pseudomonadati > Candidatus Cloacimonadota > Candidatus Cloacimonadota bacterium. The sequence continues at coordinate 1,504 of JAFGDR010000060.1, read as the reverse complement.
TTAACAACTTCTTTTTGCTTTTTCTGTTGCGGTCTGATAAGCAGGAAGTAGAGAATGACGAACATGATAATAATGGGTAAGAATCCCATGATGCCGCCACCTTGTGCTGTTTGTTGAGTTGCATCACCAGCAGCTTCCTGTGCATATAATAAAGATGTGAACATATGTTCTCCTTTAATTATGATTTTATGATTTATTATGAGTTAAATTCGTGAGAGGGTGTTTGGGCTGTCAAACTATATTGAGATTATTTAAAAAGAGGGAGTTTCTCCATTATGGACATGATCTCCCGGTTCTTTTTTTGAATTTTTATGAGGGCAATAATCTCACTGCTTCGAGATTTTTTATTCCAGTAATTCTTAAGATTCTCTTCGGAGTTTTTAGGGATAAATTTCTGACAGTCTCCCAATACTTTTGACTCAGCTTTATAAAATTTATTGAGTCGTTTCAGGTGCTCTTTTGATTCCTCGAAATACGGTATGATTTCAGAAAACAGATCAGATGCAAGCTGGCAATTATAGCTATATCGGTCAAAAAGCTGGCAGTTTATTTTACAAACTCTGTCATATTCTTCCCCAGATAGACTCTCAAAATATTCTTGTTTTGCAAGCATGTCCTGCCATTTTTGCAGAGCCATATTCCCAAGATAATATCCATTTGCTTCATCTGCGTTCAAAAGTTCTTCTGCAACATGCAGGGCTGAAATGATCTGTTCTTGCAAATCCTCGATATTACCCGAATTACCGGGAAGTTCCGGTGTTCCCTTGAAAATGATCACAGAAGATGGGAAGTTTGGTGCAATTGAATAATCTAGTGTTTTATCACTGAAACTTCTGCAGAAAAGCTGATCTCCCCCATCCTGATACCCAGTAATGATGCTCCATTCCTCTCTGCTGTAAAGGTTTTGTGCAAGGATGGGAAGTCCCTTATCAATGCTTTTAAATATTATCTTCTTTAATGAAGCTGGAGTTTTGTTTTTATGAATCTCCCATTTCAATTTTAGGTTATTAAAAAGAAAGGATGCACAGTCATACCCTTCGGTTGGATCAAAAATGTCAGGTGAAAAATCATCACGGAATTGAATACGGTAAGGATATCCTGAAAGACAGAGAAGTATATGGTAATCGATATCGATTTCAAAATAATGAAAGATCTCTCGTAATGATGAAAAAAAAGTATTTTCGAGCCCTGTTTTCTTTTCAAGACGTTTGATGCCGTCAATTCGGACAGCATCTTTTTTTATTTCTGGATTTTTCTCAACTTCTGCGAGATACACACCAAGCTCACCGGGCCAAATCTGAAAATATTCGATGTCTGCATTTCTTTTTATTTTTATAATAATATTCGTTATGCTCTGATAACGTAATTTCAGTTCAGTTAGCTGTTCCTTACTTTCAACCAATTCGCCGTTGTATTCTATGAGCCAATCCCCTACTTCAACCCCGCTTTCAAGAAGTTGGCTATTTTCATAGAAACCCCATAATCAAAGTGATAATACATGCCG
>JAFGDR010000059.1 GCA_016932035.1 Candidatus Cloacimonadota bacterium | reverse complement strand
TTTATTAATTTGTTACAGATTTGGAAGGTATAAATTTTTAATCAAGTAATTTATGAATTTGTTCAAAATATCAACGATAAGGTTACATTACCGCCAAGAAATCTTATACCCCAATCACCCGATATCCTGAAAAAGGAATTTTTACCAATTTTAAAACTGTGATCACATCCGATTGAAAGATATGGAAAAATCAACTTGCTGGTCTCGCGTTCACATGCAAATGATACAAATCTCCAATAATCCAGTCCTGCATTCCAATTCATAAAAAATCTGTATTTCCGAAAAATTTGACATGAATTACCCTCTTCTTTACCAAACAGATGTGAAAGAAAATATCTCTTCCGTTCCAAAGGATCCCCGATGACCAAAAAAACACCGGTCAAAAATATCGATGATATCATCAATGCGGTTGTAGCCCTTTACCTCACGCTGATCCGGTTCAACAAAAAAGACCTTTCCAAAAATGATGTGGAAAAGATCTACCGTATCATAAAAACCACATTCCGTCAGGAAGAGATTCACATCCATCACATACAGCTACTTATTGAGAATCCATTACCTCTGAAGCAAGCAATAAGCATCATCAAGAACGACCTGCGCTTCCCAGACAAGATCACGCTGCTCATCAACCTTCTGCTTATTGCACATATTAATGACGATTTCTCCGTCATGGACAGATTGGACATTCTCGAAGTTGTAGAATTACTTGAGGTTGATATCCGTCTTTACTCGCAGATCATCGATGTTATCGAAGGGGAAAATGACGCATTAGAGATCAATTTACAGGATTTCCTTGTGGATATCGATGAGAATCTCTTCATAAACTCACTCATCCTCGGAGAAAGTCATCATTGCGATATCCTTTTAAGGGACGAGAATCATACACCATACAAACTCATAATCCTGACAATTGAAGACCTTATCCTCGTGGGAACCTATGTTGATGACATGTACCGCATCGGTTCGCAGTCACTTAAGCGGAATACACTTTTCAAACTTCATAAGGATGAAGCAATTATCCTTAAAGATCATATTGCAGAAAATGCTGTGGAAGTAACGTACGATGATGTGATGAGACTTTATCACAACAAGACCGATGATATCGAGAAAGTCATCAAATATACAAAAGAGAGTTTTGACGTTGACTTTCTTCAAGATAGAAATCGGCTCAAGATCGAGATTTTTGACGGTAAGATCGTGCAAAACAAGACTGTGCTTTCAAATGGAAAAACCCATGAAGTTATGATCACCGACCGATTCATCATCAATGATGTGATCGAACTTGCCCCCCTTGACATCCTCACAGAAAAACTCACCTTTACTCGAGATGAACGCAGGTTTGATACGCTTTTCCTTGAAAGCTATGAAGATTTCTTCCGCATGAATGAACATAAATCTGCTCATGCGCTTATTAAAATCTCGCAAAAGGATGAGGATTATTTCATCTATCCACTCGTCAAATCACCGCAGATATATCTTAATCATCAACCGCTCGAAAAAGAGCATGAATTCGAATTAGCCAAGGATGTCGTGAGCATAGGCAAAACAACGATCCGATTCAATAAGTTCTTCGACATCCTCAAGGTTGAACTCGAAGTGACCAAGATGGAAGTTCACAACCTTCGATACACATTCAAGGATGATAATAAGGTCGCTCTTGATGAGATAAACTTTTATGCAAAGCGCGGTGAGTTCCTCTCCATAATGGGTGCGAGTGGAAGTGGAAAGACCACGCTTCTCAAGTGCCTGATCGGTGAGATTATACCGGATACTGCCTCCATCTTTATCAATGACTTTGATTTGTTTAAAAATTATACATATTTCCAGAAATATATTGGGTATGTGCCCCAGGATGACCTGCTTTTCAACAATCTGACGGTTTATGAAAACCTCTTCTATTGCGGCAAGTTACGGCTACCTCATATTCGCGACTCCAAAGAGCTCAGAAAGAGAATCGATAATATCCTTGTTCAGATAGGGCTCATTGATAAAAAGGATCTTATCGTCGGCTCGATCATGGATAAAAAACTCAGTGGCGGGGAACGCAAACGTTTGAATATTGCCCTCGAACTTCTTGCCGAACCACTGATCATCATTCTTGATGAACCGACCTCTGGATTATCATCAAAGGATTCTGAGAAAATTACAGATATTCTGAACGAGTTAAAAGATCAGGGAAAGATCGTTATTGCCACGATCCATCAGCCAAATCCCGATATTTTCCAGAAATTTGATAAAGTGCTCTTGATCGATCAAAGAGGAACTGAAATATTCTTCGGTGGTACAGAAGAGGTTTTTGCGTATTTTAACGAAGAGCTTGATCAGATAAGTTATGGCTTGGGTAGTCTTCTCAGAAAAAAGGAATTAAAGATGGCAGAATATCTCTTTGACATCATACAATTCCCGCTCCTGGATTCTGAAGGCAATCCTGTATATAAGAAATCTTATTCGATCGAAGGTGCACGTGAGGAGTTAAGAAAATTTCCTCCGCAACACTGGAAAGCTAAGTTTGAAAAATATCAGCTTTTTGAACTCATGAAGAGAAAGACTAAAAATATTCCTGATGATGAGGTTGAGGAAAAATTAAATAAAAAAACCATCTCACATAAAAAAACTTCTTTGAGAGAATATTTCTCACAATTCTACTACCTGTTTATACGGAACATCCTCAATAAACTTAAGAACAGAACCAATCTTATTGTGACCTTCATGGCAGCTCCGGTTTTAGCGATTCTCATCTCGGTTGTGCTTCGCTATGCTCCAGCTGGAGAATCTTATTCGTTTGCCCAGAATATAAACATGAAGATCTTCATTTTCATATCGATTATTGTGTTCATCTTTCTTGGTTTATCAAATAGTCTTGATGAGATATTTTCCGAGAAGCGAATCCTCATGCGTGAGAAGAAACTTCGTATTCGCAGCAGTTTGTATTTGATCGTAAAAAATATTACCCTCGCTATCTTTGCGTTCGTTCAGGCAGCAATTTATTGTATTATTGCGGGATTTATCCTTGAAATAAGAGGTGTCTTCTTCGTGTATGTCGGCTACCTGCTCCTTTCTGCTTTTATCGGATTTTCGATTGGACTTTTAGCATCTGCACTTATTAAGGACAGAAAAGCAATGATAAACATCCTACCGCTTGTTCTTATTCCCCAGATGATCTTCGCCGGTGCAGTTATCGAGTTCGAGAAAATGAACCGTGTTGTTAAAGTAAATCCCGAATCAGTCATACCTGAGTTCTGCCATATCATGCCATCGAGATGGCTTTTTGAAGGCTTGTTCACTGCACAAGCGAAGCTAAACTTCTATAAACGGAAATTAAACGACCTCAACATTCAAGAGGACGTGCTCTTTGATATGAAGTCCAGAAATGAAATACCCCTCTCTGAATTCAATGCAGTTATTAAGATGATTCGTAACAAAAAAGCAAAACTCCTGATGAATAACGACCCGGATAGATTTGTGAATGAAGACATCAATATTGCAGTTTCAAGGATCGACGGCAGGTTCCTGAACGATCCCAAGAACCATTTCCTGAGCAGTAAAAAAATCTTTTTTGGTAAGACGTATAATACCTATAACTCAAATGTACTGATAGCCCTTATTTATGGATTTTTCATTAACGTAATCACTTATTTTGTCATACGATTCAAGTTTAAATAATTCATGCATTTCCATAGATTTGTTGACAGCATTTTTTTAATAGTTTGTTTTTATAAAAAGAAGTTATGATTTATTGTATGATTGCGGAGGACGAATGAAAAGATTTATTTGTTTAGTGCTCATTGTACTTGTTGCAATACTTGGCTGCGCCAAAAAAGAAAAAGCACCCAAGCAGGATGTGTCTGAAGGTGAAGTGATCGTGAAGATCTATCACACCCAGCATGTTCCTTTCTCAATGATCCTGGATGATCTGACAAAACTTTCTGGTGTAAATTTCAACAGCGTTTTGAAAATGAGGGTCAAGCCGGATCCCAAAACACTTCCACAGGTTGCTTTTGATCTCGGTGCAGATGTTGCAGATGCACTTATGGCAGTAAAAGCTAAGAATAAAGACATTTTGCTGGATATAACAAAAGAGCTCGTGAACTTTGCCGAGATACTTAATGTGAGTGATGAATTTCTCAAGCTATCAGACTCCCTGAAGATCATGCTCGATGATAATGACTGGGAAAAAGTTGAAACCAAGATCGAAGAGTATGAAAGCGATGTTACAGACGAATTATATAATCTAGAGAATTTTGACTCCGTCATTCTTATCCAGTTCGGTGGATGGACACGGGGTCTTGAGAATGCTTCATACCTTATCATGGAAAATTACAAAGATCCTGAGATCACCTCGATCCTTGCAAACAAGTCTGTGGTCAATGCTCTTTTGCATGACCTGCCAAATATATCCGATCAAGATCTTCTTGAGGAGCAGTATTACCAGAATGCCATCCTAGATGTTAGCAAAATAAAAGACATAATCTATTCTTCAGAAGACCAAACCTATTCAAAACTTCAGGTTCAGGAATTAAACAAACTCGCCGCGCACATTATGGTGAGTTTCCAATAAGATTTTCGGGGATTGAGATCATTCTCAATCCCCTCATTTTTACTCTCATGAACATTTTCACCCGTGAGAACGACAATGAACTTCTTAAGTATCTCAATGACAAAGAGTTAGCTTCGGTTCTGAAGATCACAAAAAAAGAAACGTTTAAGACGGGCTCATATATTCTTGAGGAAAGCGATAAAAACAGGGACATTTTTGTCATTCAAAAAGGTTCAGTCTCCATCTGTTTTGTTGATAAAAATAACAGAGAACAACACATCACAACATTGTACAATGGTGAAACATTCGGAGAGATAAATTTTATCATACCGGTTCAGCGAACTGCATATGTCAAAGCGCTTGAAGAGCTTGTGATCATTCGATTTCCCTATGAGGACCTTCTCAACTTTCTAAAAAGTGATATGGCAATCTGCGCTAAGATCTGCGCTTCTCTGAATGATTCTCTTGCCAAACGGGTAGTCAGAACAACACAGGAATTTGTTCATTCGCTGACAACACAAAATAGATAAATACAAATCTGGATTAGATCGAAAGAATAACTAATAATCAATCCGTCTTTACTTCGCTACACCACGATAAGCAAGAAATGTCCAATGATGACATGTATTCTGATTATTGAATATTGGTTATTGGAAATTCTAAAACCTTAACGTAAACTCAGTCTTAACATTTGGCTCGGAATTCACCGTGATCGTTCCCCCATGCAGTCGCATGATCTGGCGTGATAAACTCAGCCCGATACCAGATCCCTCCTTCTTAGTCGTATAAAATGGAATAAAAATCTTCTCAATCGAATCCGCTGGTATGCCCGTCCCATTATCGACCACCTGAATAACAACACGCCCTCTCTCGCTGACATACGCCTTTAATTCTATCAAAGGTTTCTCGTTAAGCTCAACTCCGTGGATTGCATTTCTAAGCAAATTGATCACAACCTGCTGTACAAGATCCTCATCAGCTGTCAACTCAAGACTCTGTGGATAGATCGAGTAAGAAAAAGCAATATTCTTTGATTTAAATTCCTCTTCAAGAAGCACATCCACATGGTTGAAAATATTCTTAATCTGGAATATTTGAAAGTTCGGTTTGGGGATACGGGTAAGATTTCTATATGTCTCTACAAAGTGAAGGAGTCCTGTACTTCGTTTATGGATCGTTGTTAAAGCTTCTCTTATATCTTCGATTGTCTCCGGATCTACATCTCCTGCGTCCTTCACATCAGCATCACTCTCTATTTCCTGAAGCATGGAGTTGATCGTTGAAGAAATCGAAGCTATTGGTGTGATAGAATTCATGATCTCATGAGTAAGAACACGAATGAGTTTCTGCCATGCCTCCATTTCCTTTTCTTCCAGTTCGTGCTGAATATTCTGAATAGAGACTAATTTTATAATCCTTTCATTCAAGGTAAACTCGGTTGCGAAGATCGCAAGCTGGAGAAGTTCATCATTATCATACACTTTAACAAGAGCATGTTCGCCGGACTTCAGCTTCAGGATGGTATCGACTAGCTCTTTATTAAAATCTTCAAGTAACAGAATGTTCCTGAGATTATTGATCCTGAAGAGCTTTTTTGCAAAATTATTGATCATCTCCACTTTGCCGTTCTTTCTGAATGCTATTAGAGCAATACCAACATGATGAAGTACATTCTGCAGGTAATGGTATTGCTCTTCTTTTTCCTCCCGTACAGTCTTGAACTTAGTGATCACTTTATTAAATGCGCTTTTAAATTCTTTGTAGCTTGAACTCTCCTTTTCGATCGTAAACGTCCGGCTGAAATCAGAATACTGTATCGAGTCGAGAAGATTTGTTAGGTCTCGGTTGGTTCTATCAATATAATAGATCAAAGAATAGACCTCGAGAACAACTAATGCACCTATAAATATCAACGTGATGTGAAAACTGGTTCTGAAATAAACAAATACGAGGAGAAAGAGTGTAATAAGAAGCAGGAACACACGGAAAAGCACATTTATCTTAAAATTTTTATAGATCATATTTTTCCATTCTTCTGTATAATGAAGTCCTTGTAAGCCCGAGCTCTTTTGCGGCAAGAGATATATTTCCGTGATGTTTACGTATCACTTTTTGAATGACCGACTTTTCTACATCTTCAAGGTTATAGGTATCAAAACCTGCCTGATCAGACTCATCACCCTTCACGCAAAGGAGAAAATCTTCGGGATATAAAACAGGAGAATCGCTAAGGATCACAGCTCTTTCAATAGCATGCTGCAACTCTCTTATGTTCCCGGGCCACGGATAGAGTTCCAGTTTTTTAATTGCTCTTTCCCCTATCGATTCAATTACTTTGTTGTACTTTTTCGCATAGATTTTCAGGAAATGTTCAGCAAGAAGGGGAATGTCTTCAATCCTTTCTCTCAAGGGCGGCAGGTAAATTTCAACAGTGTTTACCCTATAGAGTAAGTCCTGACGGAAAGTATTCTCCTGAGTCATGGCATGGATCGGCATATTGGTTGCGCAGATCATTCTCACATTGATGGGTATGATCTTATTGGAACCAACACGTGTAATCTGCATCTTTTCAAGAGTTGTAAGCAGTTTTGCCTGCATCGGCATGGACAGGTTCCCAATCTCATCAAGGAAGAGAGTACCACCTGAAGCCACTTCGAAACGACCGGTTCTGTCACTCTTAGCATCGGTAAAAGCCCCTTTCACATGACCAAACAACTCACTTTCAAAAAGATTTTCGTTAATAGAACCGAGATCGACACTTATGAAAACCTCATCTTTTCGATTGGAGTTCCTATGAAGAGCACGCGCTACCAGCTCTTTTCCTGTACCATTCTCACCAAGAATAAGCACGCTGGCATCGGTTGCTGCAACCTTGTGAATGGTTGCGAAAACTTTCTTCATTTCTACGGACACGCCGATAAAATCACTGAACGGCTGATCGAGCGCAGCACTCAATTCCTTCTGTTTCATCCTGAGATTGGTTGCTTCTGTTTGTGACTGTCGGAGTTTAAGAGCAGTATTTATGGTTGTGAGAAGCTTCTCGTTCTGCCATGGCTTAAGCACAAAATCTGTAGCTCCAGCTTTGATCGCTTTCACAGCTTTTTCCACATCTCCATACGCAGTTATGAATATCACAAGAATCGCGGGATCGATCTCCTTGATGCGCTGCATCCAGTAGTAGCCTTCCTGCCCTCCACTCATATCCGCAGTGAAATTCATATCCAGAAGGACCAGATCATAAGACTCATTCTTCAGTAGCTCAGGAATATTACTCGGATCCTGCTCTGTATGGATCTTTTCTACGTGTTTTTTAAGAAGTAGCTTCAGCGCAAAAAGGATATCTTCCTTATCATCGACAACAAGTATCTTACCAAATTTTTGACTCATATTGGATCTCCGCTTTTTCTCTCATTTATGCAAAGAACATACCAAACCTGAAAAATTATTTAAAAAAAATATTAGGGTCTTATAAACAAACAACAGATTACTGTTTTTCAGGATTAGGGTTGTCAAACTATTTCTAAAAAAGTGTACGATATCGTACATGGCTGTCCTGTCACCGTACAGTCATTGTTTCGATTATTTCCAGCAAATACCCGAAAAAACACAATTTCCCGAATATTCGTTTTTTTGGCACAAAAAATGCATAGGTAATTTGTAAGAGAGGTGCATACATGGACAGAATCATTGAAAAGAAGACATGGACGCCAAAGAAAATCCTTTGGATATCACTCGCCAGTATCTTCGTATTGCTCATTCTGTATTACATAATTTTTGCAGATAAGAGCTCGAAGCTGCGAGTGCAAACCGAAAGGCTGACCATTGCTACTGTCGAGAAAGGATATTTCCAGGATTATATTACTATTCCTGGAACTGTGGAACCGATACGAACAGTCTTTATCGACGCACTTGAAGGTGGTCAGGTCGAAGAGATCTTAATTGAAGAAGGAAGTATGGTAAAAGAAGGAGATGTGATACTTCGTCTCAGCAATACAAATCTTCATCTTAATATTATGAACCGTGAGGCAAGTCTTGCTGAGCAGATCAACAACCTTCGCAATACACGGCTTTTGATGGAACAGAACAAACTCGATCTCAAGAGTCAGCTGATCGAGATTAATTATGCGATCGGTAAGGCAAAACGTGATTATGAGATCAACAAAGAGATCTATGAGATGAATAAAAACTTACTCTCTGATGATGAATTCCAAACATCTGAAGATTATTATTATTATCTGGTAAATAAAAAAGATCTTCTTATTGAATCTCAAAAGCAGGACTCGGTCTTCCGTGATGTTCAGATAAGTCAGCTTGAGGAATCGGTAAACCGCATGCAGCAAAATCTCGATCTCGTTCAAAAGAAGCTGGAAAGTCTTGAAGTGAAAGCACCGGTAAACGGACAGCTTGCATCACTGAATGCTGAGATAGGTGAATCCAAAGGTGCAGGTCAGCGCCTTGGTCAGATCAATGTGCTGGATTCATACAAGATCAATGCTCAGATCGACGAGCATTATATTTCCCGCGTGCAGAGAGGATTGGTCGGAGAGTTTGAGTACACAAACAAAACATTTATGCTTGAAGTCACAAAGATATATCCAGAAGTTCGCAACGGTCAGTTCTCGATAGACATGGAATTCATCGGTGATCTGCCTGAGAATATGCGCATTGGGCAGACCTTCCGCATCAAACTTGAGCTTGGAGAACCAAAGGAATCGCTGCTTATACCCCGTGGTGGATTCTATCAAAGCACCGGTGGACAATGGGTCTTCGTAGTTGACGAAGCCGGCAATAATGCGTATAAGAGAGATATCAGATTAAATAGATACAACCCTAAATATTATGAAGTCATCGATGGTGTACAGGAAGGCGAACAGGTTATCGTCTCAAGCTATGACACCTTTGGTGATGTTGATGTGCTCATATTAAAAAAGAATGATTAGAAATCATATAAGGAGAAACAATGATTAAAACAAATGATCTCGTTAAAGTCTACAGAACTGACGAAGTCGAAACAACAGCTTTGAACAAGGTAAATCTTGATATTAAAGAAGGGGAGTTCGTAGCTGTCATGGGTCCTTCAGGATGTGGTAAGTCGACATTGCTCAACATACTTGGATTACTTGATAATCCTTCGGAAGGCACCTTTGAATTCATGGGCGAGGAGGTCTCGGGATACACAGAACGTCGCCGAACGAATCTAAGAAAAGGCAACATTGGCTTCATCTTTCAGAGCTTCAATCTGATTGACGAACTCACCGTTTACGAAAACGTAGAACTTCCCCTTCTTTACCTCAAGATGTCATCATCAATTAGAAAGAAAAAGGTGGAAGAAGTACTCGACCGCATGAAGATCATGCATCGAAAGAATCACTTCCCACAGCAACTTTCTGGTGGTCAGCAACAGCGCGTTGCAGTAGCCAGAGCAGTGGTAACAAATCCTCGACTAATCCTTGCTGACGAGCCCACTGGTAATCTTGACTCTGCTAATGGAGAAGAAGTCATGGATCTTCTGACCCAGCTTAATGAAGAAGGAACGACGATCGTAATGGTAACACACTCACCTTCAGATGCAGAATACAGTCACAGGATCATCCAGCTATTCGACGGTCATATCGTTACTGAGAATATCCGTAAGCTTCTGTAGAGTATGCATCCACAAAAGTGCATTTTGAAGGAGACAGGATGCTAAAAAATTACCTGAAGATAGCGTACAGACACATTGCTCGGAATAAGTTCTACTCAGCCATCAATATTATCGGGCTGGCAATCGGTATTACCTGTGCATTGCTCATCGGGCTTTATGTTCAGCACCAGTATTCCTATGATTCCTTTCATAAGGATTCAGACAGGATCTACCGTGTTGAATCAATGTTCACGGTTCAGGGAAAACTCGATAAGTTCGCTTTAACTGCATTCCCACTTGTTCATACGATGAAGGCTGAAATCCCTGAAATCGAGGAAGCCACCCGCCTGCAATTCATGCAGAATCGGCTCTTCAAGCACGGAGAAAACAAAATATACGAAGATGATGCCTACTTGGCGGATTCCACATTCTTCGATATTTTCTCATATGAGTTCATCCATGGAGATCCGAAGACTGCACTCTCAGAACCGTTTACCGCAGTTCTAACAGAGAGTTTTGCCGATAAACTGTTTGGAGATATTCATCCCATCGGTGAGACGATCGTCGGTGGTAATGGACTAACGTTCCAAGTCACCGGAGTAATTGAAGACATACCGGACAACTCTCATGTTCAATTCCAGCTTCTCACTTCCATGACCACCCTAAGAGAGCTTATCGGTGCAGAACAATACAATTCTACTGCAACGAATGGCTTCTGGAATATAAGCGTATATTCCTATATCAGATTAAATGATAAGACAAATCCGCAGGCAGTTATGGATAAATTCCAGCAATTTTATGATAAGTACATGAAGGAGTTGGGTGATCGCATCAATACAAGCATGACGATCCGTCTAACACCAGTAAGGGATACACATTTCATCGGTGACCTGCAGTATGATTTCCCAACTGGAAATACGTCCTACACCTTGATCTTCATCTTTGTTGCAATGTTCATATTGCTGATCGCTTGTATAAATTACATGAACCTTGCAACTGCTCGGTCAATGAATCGTGCACGTGAAGTCGGTATTCGAAAAGTCGCAGGAGCACCTAAAGGTCTGCTTATCCGTCAATTCCTTTCGGAGTCGGTCTTTCTGTCATTTATCTCACTGATTATTGCAGTCATCGCTGCATACATTCTCATTCCAACTTTCAGCCATATTTCGGGTGTAGATATTTCTTTCAATATTGGACAAAACCCTCTTCTCCTCATCTACATACTGATCGCAACAATTATTGTAGGACTTATCTCAGGTAGTTATCCATCATTCTACCTGTCATCTTTCAAACCTGTAACGGTTCTCAAAGGAAAACTTAAGAGCGGGAAAGGAAGCGGAGGTCTACGTAAAGTTCTCGTTCTTATCCAATTCTCGATCACGATCATTATGCTGATCGGCACCTTTGCTGTATCAAATCAACTGAGTTATATTCAGAAAAAAGACTTAGGTTTCGATAAAGAAGATGTACTCGTTCTTACACTTCAGGACACTTCAGCAGTACGGAATATGGAAGCTGTTCGTGATGCGATGGGCAACCATCCTGACATTCTGTCTAGCGCTATTACAACAAGTGTTCCAGGAAGAATGACCGGCAAACTCATCATGAGAGTTGAAGCTGAAGATGGTTTTACCGAAAAACCGCTCAACCTATTTGTTACTGATACAAAATTTATCGATCTGATGGGAATGGAGATCGTCGAAGGCAGAAATTTCTCGGACAGCCTTGCCACTGATAGAGAAAAAGCCGTGATCATTAATGAAGCAGCAGCCAAAGAAATGAATTGGTCAGATGGAGCTCTCGGTAAACGCATTTATCTCGGACTTCGCGATGATGGCACTGCATTCTTTAGCGGAGAGGTAGTTGGTGTTGTTAAAGATTTCAACTATCAATCACTTCATAACAAAGTTGCACCAATTACCATCTTTACTACCGACTTCCCGAAAACAAGTGTTGTGATCAAATATAATCCTGAGAATATCCAGGATGTCCTTACATATGTCCGAGAAACCTGGCAGGATTTCATGCCGGAATTCCCCTTTGAATATGAGTTCCTCGATGATGTTCTTAATGAATTCTATATTCCGGAACAGAAACTTGCAAAGATATTCACGATCTTTGCGTTCATCAGCATTCTGATTGCATGTCTTGGTCTGTTTGGATTAGCATCATATACGACAGAGCAGCGCACCCGGGAGATCGGTATTCGTAAAGTGCTCGGAGCTACTTCACAGACAATTGTTATGCTGCTCTCGAAGACTTTCACAAAATGGGTGCTTCTTGCAAATATCATCGCCTGGCCAGTTGCTTATTTCGCACTGAAAAGCTGGCTTGAAAACTTCGCCTACAGAACGCAACTCTCGGTACTTACTTTTATTCTTTCGGGGCTGATTGCACTTGCGATTGCAATTCTAACGGTTCTCTATCAATCTCTTAAAGCATCACGCACTAATCCTTCAATAACTCTTAAATATGAATAGGAGAGTTCATGTTTAGAAAATCACTACTCACTGCATTCAGGAACATCAAACGTCATAAAGGACACGGATTTATAAACATACTGGGTCTTTCTATTGGACTGACCTGTTGTATTTTGATCTTTCTCTGGGTTCATCATGAGCTAAGTTTTGATCGTTTTCATGAAAACGCTGAGAGAATTTTTCGCGTTGTAGAAATGCAGGAACAATCAGGCGAACCGTTTCCAGTTGCCGTCACACCTGCTGCTTTGGGACCAGGTATGTTGCAGGATTTTCCTGAAGTGATCAATTTCACGAGATTTCAAACCTATGGTTTTGGTTACATTAGCAGTGGAGAAGAAAAATACAAGGCAAATATCACTTTGGCAGATCCATCGTTCTTTGAGATGTTCACATTCCCGATTATTGCTGGCAATAAAGAAGTTATGTTCGATGATCTATACAATGTCGTTATCTCGGAAGAAACAGCTTATAAATTCTTTGGTGATGAAGATCCTATTGGAAAAACTCTCGAAGTTAACTCATCGATAAACCTTACTGTAACGGGTGTATTCCAGAGCATAGCAGATAATTCACATCTGGACTTCGAGTACATCGTACCTTTCGAAGTACTCAAATTGTTTGGTGGAGATTTAGAATCCTGGGGCTCAAATTCTTACTATACATACATCCAACTAGAAAAAAATGCTGATTGGGTTGAATTTGATGCTAAAATTGAAGGATATCTTGCAGATCATGATGTCGGTTATCCAGTTAAACTGAATCTGCAACCGCTCACAGCTATTCATTTGCATTCACACTATGTGGCAGATATTGGCGGACATGGGGACATTCTTTATGTGCGGCTTTTCTCTCTCATTGCGATATTCGTGCTCGTAATCGCATGCATCAATTTTATGAATCTCTCAACTGCACGTGCAGAAACGAGAGCCCTAGAAGTTGGCATCAAGAAAGTGGTCGGTTCACAAAGAAGAACACTGATCAGACAATTCATTGGTGAAGCACTCATTCTTTCTCTCATTTCACTACTCTTTGCAGTAATTTTAGTAGAATTATTATTACCTTTATTCAATAATATCTCAGGCAAGGAACTTAATTTCTTCTCCGGGCAGGATGCGTTCATCTATATCTTTCTGGTTCTTGTAGCAGTCATTACAGGATTGGTTTCTGGAAGCTATCCAGCATTCGTTCTCTCAAGTTTCAAGCCGATCAATGTATTGAAGGGTACTATGAAATCAGGAAAGAAGGGTGTCATCTTTAGACGTGTCTTGGTTATTATTCAATTTTCCATTACGATCATTTTGATTATTGGAACGTTGGTTGTCTTTAAGCAAGTTCAATTTATACATAATAAAGAACTTGGCTATTCAAAGGAACAAATATTAACGTTTGTTCTCAGAAGCCAGACAGTTGGAAATTACGAAACTCTCAAGTCTGAAATACTCAAACTCCCCCAAATTCAAAACGTTACTACTGCTTCAGCATATCCTCATCGTATTGTAAATTCAGGATATGGCTATGACTGGCGTACAAAACCAGATGATGAGCGGGTACTCATCCACTACCTGAACGTAGAATATGATTTCTTCCAAACACTGGACATGGAATTCGTACAAGGGCGAGAATTCTCACCGGACATGCCAACTGATTCATCTGCAATTATCCTGAATGAAACTGCTGTTGCATTACTGGGTTTTGATGATCCTCTTTCAGAGCAGGTAACAGATCATTATCAGAATAACAAGCCATATCATATTATCGGTGTTGTAAAAGACTTCCATTTTAAGAAATTACAGACGGAGATCGAACCTCTTTTTATTACCCTGTCACCTCAGTCGTCATATTGTTTCATAAAACTGAATACTGAAGATATCGAAAATACACTGGCGCAGATCAAAAATGTTTGGGAAGAAGTCAATCTATCAATTCCATTTGAATACTCATTCCTCGATGAAAACTATGACAGACTGTATCGGGCAGAACAGAGAATGCTTACTATTTTCAAATATTTCACCATTATGGCGATCCTTATCTCATCACTTGGTCTCTTTGGTCTAATATCTTATATGACGACTCGAAGAACACGGGAAATAGGCATCCGTAAAGTGATGGGTGCATCTGTTCGGAATATTGTCGTCCTGTTGACTGAAGAATCTATCAAATGGGTTTTCATTGCAAATATCATTGCATGGCCCATTGCATATCTTGCTTTATCAAAATGGCTTAAAACATTTGTTTATAGAACAACAATGTCATTAACATTTTTTATCCTTGCAGGACTTCTTAGCATATTTATAGCAATAATCACTATTAGTTTCCAAACAATACGAGCAGCGCTACGCAATCCATCTGATTCAATGAGGTATGAATAAGATGTATAAAGATTTCAGAAAAGCTCTTAAAAACTTTAAACAACAAAAGGGACAATCCTCCTTCAACATATTAGGACAGGTCATAGAAATGACCGTATGCATCCTCCTTCTATTATGGGTGCAAGACAAGGTAAGCTTCGATCGGTTCCATATAAAAGGGGAATCCACATACCGTATTATTCAAGAAGGTCTATCACATTATAACGAAGAATATGGTAACCAAACGATTCCTTATGCGCTTGCACCCATTTTAGAAGACACGTCTCACGAATGTAACAAAAATAATGAATCGTATTATAGGTATAGTAATAATAAATCTAAAAAATATAATTTTTCCAATAACCGTCTCCTCCAGGACATACCAGCTCTCAAATCCATAATCTCCATTGCTTCACATAAGGGTGGTGATCTTGTTGATTATGATGATCCCCTCGACTTGGTAGTAACCAGCAAGGTAACAAGTATATTACGTTCTTCATCTGATCAAAACATCTTCGCCACCTATTCCTTTTTAAAGCAGGAGATATATGAAAAGAGCTGGTTCCCGGAGGGATCAGATAAAATACTCACAAAATTACAATATTCGCATGAACAGGGAGGTTTATATGCGTGAAATAGTTTTAAATATCCCAACCCTTGAAGCGCAGCAAAACCTTGAAATTGAAGTTCGTATTAACGGTAAGAAAAAAACGCTGTGCTACCGTGTCGAGCTTGTTGAATGGGATGATCCGAATGCAAGCTCAGAAGAAATTGTCGGTGTCCTTCGAAAAGTAATTCACGATTATGACAAAGATTGGGAACTTATCCAGATCGGCGCTCCGGACAAAGATAAGATCCCGATCATGTTTAGAAAGAAAAAAGCAATATATCCTGACGGTACTCAGGAAGCAATATGCTAAACAACATGAGGAGGTCTCATGAAAACATTAGTATCCATTCTGGCAGTTATGCTCATTATCCTACTCGTTATTTTGTTCTTCACCTCTTGCGCATCAACGAATCTTAAGATCATTGATAAGAGCGATGAACTTGGGGAAAAAAATGCTATTCATTACCACTGCTCACCGATGCAGGTAACGATCTTTCATGACAGTGAAACAACCGTTGCCGATCTCTTTCTTGAATTCAAAAAAATAGGTTCAACCTACAGATGGTATATGACCATCGACTGTTCACAGGTACAGCCAACCTGGACTGAACTCAAATCAATTAAACTTGAACTTGATAATTACAACAAGCCGTCTTCAAAAGAAAAAGCAATCCAGATAGAATCTGAACTTATCCTTAACGATCCATCAAATCACACAAACTCATTCTTTGTAAATAACGATTTCCTAAAACGTATTATCCATGCTCACGAAGTGATGATCACCGCTCATTGTAACGGAGATGAAGCGATCATCAACCTAGCTCAGTCACAAATTAATCAAATCGGTATGTTCTATCAGTATATTCAAAGGAACATATTGAATAATGCGTCAGTAATAATCATTTAAAATGCAAAGCTGCGAATTATTCGAAAATCGATCAGCAATCTTCAAATAAGTAATATTGAAGAAAGTTCCTTTGGTAATTTTCGAGTTTTCGTGGTAAGAAAACTTTAAGGAGTAACAATGTTACGGTTGCAAGGTGCCTTCAAATACTTCTCGAACAACTATGTAAAAACGTATGTCTTGAATGACATCAGTCTTGATGTCGAAAAGGGAGAATTCGTCACGGTAATGGGTCCTTCCGGTGCAGGAAAATCTACAATGCTCTACATACTCGGCATGCTCGATACGCTCAGCGATGGTGAATACTTTTATAGAGAGCAGCCAGTGCATACACTTAATGAAAAGCAGAGGACCAATCTGCACAGAACAGAAATCGGATTTGTTTTCCAGCAATATCATCTGATCGACGATCTTACGGTGTATGAAAATATCGAATTACCTCTTCTTTATCAAAAGAAACCCGGGAAAGAAAGAAAATCCAGAGTATGTGATCTGCTTGATCGATTCAGGATCGTGGGAAAAAAGGATCTTTTTCCCTTCCAGCTTTCAGGAGGTCAGCAGCAGTTGGTTGGTATCGCACGAGCAATTGCCGGAGAACCCACACTCATTCTCGCAGATGAACCAACAGGTAACCTGAACTCTGAACAGGGCACTGAGATCATGGATCTTTTTGCAAAACTGAACAGGGAAGGCACCACGATCATACAGGTAACTCATTCAAAAGAAAAAGCATCATACGGAAATAGAATAATCAATCTGCTTGATGGCAGGATCGTTTAAATAACTAAACTCCAACATGCAAGGGGAGCTTGGTTAATAATTAAGCATTAGGAGTCTTAATGAAAATATTTCTAATAATCCTTTCTACTTTACTTATCATTTCATCACAAGCGATAAGTGCAACAATATTTGAAGCAATTCAAAACAACAATATCGATGAAGTAACAACGTTTGTAACAGACAATCCAGATATTCTGAACGAGCGGGATGAACAATACTGTGATCCCCTTACTGTAGCAGCAATTGCCGGCAATCTGGATATCATGAAATATCTCATTTCACAGGGGGCAGATATCAACACGATTGATCGTGAAGGAAGTAATCTTCTTCATAATGCTGCCGCAAATGGTCATCTCGAAGTTGTACAATATCTACTTGATCAGGGATTCGACATTAATGCAGAAGATGCAAATGGAAATACTGCGCTTCTCTTTGCTTCTTCACATAATAATTTCGACCTTATCAAATTCCTCCTCGATAAAGGGGCTGACCTTGAAGCAGAAAGTATTAATGGCACAAATGTCATTCTAAACAGTGCCTTCGCAGGCAATATTGAGATCGTTGATTTTTTTATAGATAAAGGATTCTCGGTTAATCATCCAAATCAATGGGGTGTAACACCGCTCATGTATGCTTCGATTGTCGGAAATAAAGACGTTGTTGAATTTCTCCTGGAGAATGGTGCAGATGTTACAGCTATTTCGAATAATGGAGAAACTGCATTAGTATGGGCTACGATTAGAATGCATTTTGACATTGCGGAGCTCTTAATGGATAAGGGATTAAGCTATAACGATCGTAACGAACACGGAGCTACCATGTTTTTTTCAGCCGGCAAGTCCCCGATGGAAGCTGTTACCTATATGATCGAGAATGGCGCTGATACGAATGTTGAGGATTCTTCTGGAACGACACCGTTACATATTGCTGCTCAAAGAGGCAATACTGAAGTTGCCACATATCTGATCGAGCATGGGGCTGATGTTAATAAGATAAACGAACACGGTTGGACACCACTTAAATTTTCGCTGTGGAGTGAAGACACTTCGATGATGGAACTTTTACTTGAAAAAGGTGCAACAATCGAAATCATCGATGCAGAATGTGAAACTGGCTGTCAGACTTATGAATCTTCCCCACTGCATCTTGCTTCAAGAAGAGGGGCTGCTGACTTCATGGGTATTCTTATTGACCATGGTGCTGATGTAAATATTAAAAATGAAGAATTCAAACAAACACCGCTTCATCTTGCAGCAGCGATGGGATATGGTGATATTGTTGCATTACTCATCGAGAGCGGATGTGATGAGAGTATAAAAGATATCAATGGTAAAACTGCAGCTGACTTAGCTCTTGAACATGGAAATCTTGGGATCGCAAAAATGCTTTTAGGTAATGAAACTATTGAAGATGCAAAACCCGAGGAACTCTTACAGGCATCCCTTCAAGAGAGTGAAATTTATATCTGGTTTGTAACGCACAGTGGCTGGTTTGCCCGAACAAAGGATCACTTGTTAGTCTTTGACTATTGGAGACAAAACAGACCCCCGGATAATCCATCAATCGCCAATGGAATGTTCACTTTTAATGAAATAAAAAATCTCGATGTGATCGTATTGGTTTCGCATGTACATCAAGACCATTATAGTCCTGAGATCTTCACATGGAATGATTCTATACCAAACATCACCTACGTCATGGGATTTGATCCGCACGTTGCAAATGAAGAGTATATTGTTATGCAACCACGTACTTCAGTTAATGTAAACGGAGTGGATATAACTGCTATCTATTCAAACGATACTGGAGTAGGTTTCATGGTCGAAGCAGATGGTGTGACCATACTCCATCCCGGTGATCATGCAAATCGAGAGAGAGATTTTTCTGGTGACTACCTCGATGAAATTTACTATTTGCAATCTCTGAACAAGCCTATTGATATTGCCTTCATGCCGATAAGCGGATGTAACTTTGGAGATAATGAAGCAGTACGACTCGGCGTTCATAAAACCTTTGAGATTCTCGAACCAACCGTCTTCTTCCCTATGCATGCCGGGGATTATTCTCCGGATTATATGGAATTTGTGGAACAAGCATATGAAGATGGTGCCACTCCTCTAATGTACTACCAGATTTTCCCGGGTGACAGATTCTATTTTAACACTTCCTATTTGCAGTAGGAGAAGTTATGTTTAAGAATTTTATATCGGTCACTTTCCGTAATCTTATCAGGCAGAAGATATTCTCTATTATTACAATATTGGGTTTCTCGATCGGGCTTGCTATCTTCATTCTCATATCCTCACTGGTGATCATAGATCTTACATACGACACCTTTCACAAAGATATCAAAAACATCTACCGTGTAACCACTCGAGAAGATTCTGAAGGTGACAATCAGATCGTTTATGGAATCACATCTGGTCCGCTTGTAAAGAGCTTGAAAGAGGATTTCCCGGAAGTATCTCATTCCGTCCGCATAGCTTCAATGGGTTCTTCATTCACAAGAGAAATTAGCAATGATGATTCACCTCCCGAAGAGATCCGAGCTTTTTTAATTGGTGCTGATCCAGATTTCTTTGAAATCTTCAATTTCCCGATCATTCAAGGTAATAACGAAAATCCGCTTGTCGATCCTCACGGAGTATATATTACCGAGGAATTCTCGGAAAAATTATTTGGTGAAGAAAATCCAATAGGAAAACCCATCTATTTTATAGGATATGAAGACAAATTCGTTGCAGGCGTCATAAAAGATCTTCCTCTGAATACACAAATTAGGTTCAGCGTTGTCTATCCGATTGATCTTGAATTAAATCCTATTTGGTGGGATTCCTGGACAAATGCTGCACTTTCCGGATATATAAAAGTTATCGATAACGTCAACATGCAAGAGTTGAAGGATAAGATTAATGTTCACAGCCATGAGAACGGATTTGCCAAGATCTGGACTGCAGAATTTATACCTATGAAGGATATGCACCTGAAATCCGAACACCTCAGTTTCAATCTTATGAATGTGGGGCATAAAGATTCTGCAAGTGTGTATACTTCCCTTTTGATCGCTTTCCTCGTTCTGCTTATCGCTTCTTTTAACTATGTCAACCTGACAACGGCAAAAGCAATGAGAAGAGCTCGAGAAGTTGGAGTGCGTAAAGTAATCGGTGGACAACGTAGCCAGGTCATGAGGCAGTTTCTTGGAGAATCAATCGTAATAACATATATATCAACACTTTTTGCCCTGGTTCTTCTCGAGATATTTATCCCTATTCTCGAACTCCCTTTCAAGGGAATTTTCGAACTGCTTGCTGTAAATTATCTGCTCATCGGAACGCTGATTATTCCTCTTGTTATAGGCATCTGTGCCGGTCTTTATCCAGCATTGATCATGTCTAACTTCAAGCCGATCATTGTCCTCAAAGGCGCTTTTTCCAAAACAAAAAAAGGACTTGCTTTACGAAAGATCCTTGTGGTGGGACAATTCACGATCACGATTTCTCTTATATCTGCACTTCTTATTGCGGGGCAGCACATGAAATTCCTACAAAAAGTAGATCTTGGTTATAATAGAGAAAATGTATATCTGATCTCGAATATTAATATTCCTGAAAACAGGGAAGTTTTTAATGATAAGATACGCTCAATTCCAGGTGTTGAATATGTCGCATCAATAGGAAGTCTTCCGGGCGGGACGCTGCAAAAATACCAGATAAAAACGTTTGCAGAATCAGGTGAAAAGGACGGTATGTATGATCGCTTAATCGTTGATGATAATCTTATTCCTGCGCTGAATATGAGAATCATAAAGGGAAGAAATTTCTCCCGGTCTTTAAGTACCGACACCTTGAGATCTATCATTTTAAATGAAACCGCAGTAAAATATGCCGG
Organism: Candidatus Cloacimonadota bacterium; assembly: GCA_016932035.1. Classification (NCBI taxonomy): domain Bacteria; kingdom Pseudomonadati; phylum Candidatus Cloacimonadota; species Candidatus Cloacimonadota bacterium. Next base: position 33,272 of record JAFGDR010000059.1, on the reverse strand, counting down.
TTGGGATGATCCGATCGGTAAGACCGTAAAGTTGTTCAACGAAGACGAGACAACTGAAGAGAGAGAGGTGATCGGCATTGTTAAGGATTTCAATTTTACAACTGTCAAAAGAGAGATCAATCCTATGTTCATCGTATATGATGATCGAATGTACCAAACAATGGTGAAACTCGATGGACGTAATGATGAGGAAACACTTGAAAAAATCACATCGGCACACCTGGAATTGGTTCCAGATGGTGATCTTCATGTCGAGACTTTCGACCAGCAGTTTTCATATCAATTTTATAGAGAGCGTAATTTCTCTGACCAGATTCGAATATTCTCTATTATTGCAATCATCATCTCATGCATGGGATTACTCGGTCTTTCTGCTTTCATGACTGAGCAGCGAACAAAAGAGATCGGTATCAGAAAAGTGATGGGAGCTACTTCAAAAAAAATAGCATTTCTTCTCACCAAAAGTTTCCTCAAATGGGTTCTCATCGCTAACGTTCTAGCAATTCCTATAACCTGGTATGCCATGAGCAAGTGGATCGATGGATTCGTCTATCGTTCCTCGATCAATCCAATTATATTTGTTCTTTCGGGTATTATTGTTGTTCTGATCGCAACTTTTGCAGTGAGTTTTCAGACAATCAGGGCAGCAAATCTTAATCCGGTCAAATCTATTAAGTATGAATAGGTAAAAACCTATGATAAAAAACTATATAAAAGTAGCATTAAGAAATATTCTTCGAAGAAAAGGGTTCTCGTTCATAAACATAATCGGTCTTGCGACGGGAATGGCAGTTTGTATCCTCATTCTGTTATGGGTTCGAGATGAATATAATTATGACAGATTCAATGCGAAGGCTGATAGTATCTATCGAATAAATTTCTCATACCTCTCAAATAATGAGACAAAGCATCACTGGCGAACCCCCCCTCCAATGGCTCGTACGATTAAAAAGAAATATCCTGAAATTGAAGATGCAGCGAGGTTTCATAATGAAGGACAGGTTCTTGTAAGTGTTGATAATAAAAAACTTAAGCTTATAGCAGGATATACTGACAATTCTCTCTTTAACATCTTCACCCTTCCTTTTGCTCAGGGAGATCAAACGACTGCTTTAGTAGATCCTTCTTCAGCGGTTATATCTCAAAAAATGGCTGACACATTCTTTCCGGATGAAAATCCGATTGGAAAAACTATTTCAATAAATAACCAACTAGATCTTATGGTTGACGGTGTTCTCGAACCGTTGCCAGCCGGAAGCCATTTGGTATTCGATCTCTTGATGTCTTTCAAGCATCTTCCGGATATTATGGGATATGGCGGTGAAGATGAGTGGGGTGATTTCGGATTCAACACGTTTATTCTGCTCAATAAATCTGCTTCGATCGACCAGACCGAGAAGAACATCAACATGTGTGTAGATGAGATCCTCCCAGAATTAGGCAGAAAATTCTATTTGCAGCCCTTAAAGAAAATGCACCTCTATAATCTGGATGGCCATTCAGGAAGAATATTATACGTCTATATCTTTTCCTCTATTGCTCTTTTCATCCTCATCATAGCATGCATAAATTTCATGAACCTTTCAACGGTGCGATCAATGCAGAGAGCTCGGGAGATTGGTATACGAAAGGTTGTCGGTGCAGTTCGTCATCAGCTGAGAGTTCAATTTATCTGTGAATCCGTTATGCTTTCTATGATTGCTCTTCTTGTTGCCATTCTAATGGTAGAACTTCTTATGCCGATCTTCAATACTCTGACCGGGAAAGCATTATCTTTTGATATTTTCAACAGCAGTATTTCGCTTTCTCTTCTTTTTATCACCCTTGTCACCGGACTGCTTTCCGGACTGTATCCAGCATTCCTCCTTTCCTCGTTCAAGCCGGTTAAGGTTTTGAAGGGAAATCCAAGAGGAGACTCAAATACACTCAGAAAATGTCTTGTTGTACTACAGTTCACCCTTTCCACGATTCTCATTTTCTCAACAATTGTTGTGGCAAAGCAGATAAAATTTATACAGAATCAGAACTTAGGATTTAACAGGCAGAATGTTGTATATTTACCTCTTAATAATGATTTTTATGAACATTCAGATGCTTTAAAAGAGGAACTGCTTAAGGATCCAAACATCCTGAATGTAACTAGAACATCCAGCAAGTTAGGTCTTGGACCAAAATGGAGTATGACCATAGAAAATTGGGAAGGCAAAAATGGAGAATCAACACTCACGCTACCTCTCATTTCTTGCGACAGTGATTTCCTAGAAACATTTGGATTAGAATTAGTGGCAGGTGAGTTTTATACTGAAGATTTCTATAGTCAGAAAGGTGGTTTTGAATTCATACTGAACGAAACTGCAGTCAAAACCGCTGGCATAGAAGATCCAATCGGCAAGTCATTCCACAACGGCACGATAAAAGGTGTGATAAAGGATTTCAATTTCAGTTCTCTACATAATAATATTGATCCTCTTGCCCTGGTAACTGTTCCAGAATGGGACAATTATGTTGCCATTAAAATATCCGGATATAACATAGAAAAGACCATCAAGTATATTGAAGAAGTAAGCAAAAAAATTGCTCCCGAATTTCTCTTTGAGTATAGTTTTCTTGATAGCGAGTTTGATGGTATGTATCAATCAGAAATCCGACTAGGTAAACTCTTCAATTACTTTTCACTCTTTGCAATTATCATATCATGCCTTGGACTACTTGGATTATCATCCTATATGATACAGCAAAGAACAAAAGAGATCGGACTGCGCAAAGTACTCGGTTCATCGGTTTCCGGGATCATACAACAACTTTCTACCCAGTTCATTAAGTGGATCATTCTTGCAAATATAATTGCTCTTCCCATTGCCTACTTTATCATGGATAAGTGGCTTCAGAATTTCGCATTCAAGACATCTATCAGCATCTATATATTCATCGTCACAGGCTGTATCGCTCTGCTGACTTCATTAATAACCATAAGCGTCCAAACCATTAGAGCAGCAAAACTTAATCCGGTTGATTCCATAAAATATGAATAAAGGATAATTGCATGATCAAAAATTATCTTAAGATCGCATTAAGAAATATCCTCAGGCATAAAGGATATTCCATTATCAATATACTTGGTCTTACAATAGGTGTTACAGCATGTTTGTTGATCGTTCTTTTTATCAAATATGAATATTCCTTTGAAGATATGCATGCAAAGAGAGATAGAATTTATCGTGTACTTACTATTGATAGTGCACTGGGAACCAATAAGCAACGAGTAGGGATAACCATGCCGGCTCTTGGTCCTGCAATGGTGGAAAACTTACCTGAAGTTGAAGACGCTGTCAGAATTTCCGGGGGCAGACAAACCCTCATGCAAAGAGAAGGTGAAGAGGGTATCTTCAGTGAAAATGCAAGATCAGCAAGCGGAAATTTCTTCACATTTTTTGACTATTCCTTCATTGAAGGAGATCCCACAACAGCTCTAACTGAACCGTATACAATTGTTCTCACAAAATCCCTCGCAGATAAACTCTACAAAGAAGATTCTGGATTTGATCAAACAATAACTGCCCAAGGACTGGAATTCACAGTAACTGGAATTATTGAAGATCTTCCCGATAACACACATTTTACTTTTGACGCACTTGTATCCCTTGCCACGTTCGAATCTCTTGCTCGTGCAAACCAACCTGAAAATTCAACACAACCAATCTGGTTAGAGAGTTGGGGGCTGGTTGCAATGCCAACGTATATGCTCCTGAAAGAAGGCACATCCGTCGAGGGTCTTGCAGAAAAACTTACCGCATTATGCAGAGAAAATGATGTTGACGAAAATTTTGAAATTACCCTCCAACCACTCAATGATGTTCATCTTCATTCTTCGGATATAATCTTCGACCCGATTGGAAAAAAGGGTGATGTTAAGAATATATATATCTTTTCAGCGATCGTTTTTCTCATCCTCGTTATTGCTGCAGTGAATTACATGAATCTGTCAACTGCCAGAAGCATTCAGCGCGCAAAAGAAGTTGGAATGAGAAAGGTGGTAGGTTCAAGTTTGAATCAACTCCGAATCCAGTTTATAGGTGAATCTCTCTTTACATCTTTTGTTGCAATTCTTCTCGCAATCCCGATTGTGGATATTTCTACACCACTGCTGAACAACATAGCCGGAACATCGATCCAGTTCAATGTGTCTGAACTCGGCATACTCATCCTTCCGATAGCACTTATATGGATCTTCATCGGGATCGTTGCCGGACTGTATCCTGCCTTCATCCTTTCGAGTTTTAAGCCATCAACTATTCTTAAAGGAGCATATCAGAAAAGCAAAGGTGGTGTGATTTTAAGAAAAATACTTGTGATTTTCCAATTCACATTATCAGTCGCACTAATCGGGCTCAGCATCATTATTCAGCAGCAGATGCATTACATCAATTCCAAAGATCTGGGATATAATAAAGATCAGATCGTATCGTTCATTATGAACCATCCAGATGTTTCTCCGAATTCTGAAGCTTATATTTCAAAACTATTGGAACATACAGGAATAGAAGCGGTTGGTCGTTCTACAAATCTACCGGGTAATACATTTGGAAGAACTGGCTTAACTCCTGAAGGGACATCAGAGGATGATATTTACATCTGGAGAAATTTCGGGATCAATGATGAATTCATTCCTGCCATGGATATGAAGATCGTGGAAGGAAGAAACTTCAGTCCTGATCTCGATGTAAATCAGGATAATCGAGTTTTAATAAATCAAACTGCTGCACGGCAGGTCGGTTGGGATGCAGCAGTGGGAAGGAAATTATATTTTGGTGATGCGGACAGTCTCGGCTCAGAAGTTATTGGTGTTGTAAAAGACTTCCATACAGATGGTTTACACCAGCCCGTCGAACCGATTGTGATCTTTCGGCTTCCTGATTCGACAGGTGCATTTGTCGTTGCAAAGATCAAACAAGGTAATGTTCATAACGCAATGAGTTATATCAAGCAAACCTGGAAAGACCTTTTTCCGGACAATCCTATTAAATATACTTTCCTTGATGAATCTCTTCAAATACTCTATGATCAGGATGTCAGAACAGGTGTTGTTGTAAATATCTTTTCTGCACTTGCGATCTTCGTTGCGTGTCTCGGTCTCTTTGGACTCGCCAGCTTCTCGATATCGCAAAAAATGAAAGAGATCAGCATACGAAGAGTTCTGGGTGCTAGTTCGAGTAGTATTACGGGATTACTTGCTTTCAATTTCCTTAAATTGGTGATCATTGCAAACGTCATCGCGATTCCGCTTGCATGGTTCGCTTCAAAACAGTGGTTGCAAGGTTTTGCCTATCGCATCAACATGAACGTTGTTACGTTTATCGTTGCAGTGCTTATATCTATACTTGCATCTATCCTTACAGTCAGTTTTCAGACACTTAAAGCTGCTCATACCAATCCGGCAAAAAACATCAGGTACGAATAATATGATTAAAAATTACCTTTTAACTGCTCTTAGAAACCTTTTTCATCACCGTGTTTTTACTGCAATAAACGTGGTTGGTCTTGCAGTTGGCATGGTTATCTTCGGAATTTTCTCTACATCTGCTGGAATAAAGCTAAAATCGGACAAGTTCCACAAAAATGCTGAGAATATATTTGCTGTTGTTCAAACATTTCAGGATAAAGAGAGTAATGAAGTTCATGCTACGTATGCACCTTCACCTCTTAAGAATATTCTTATTAATGAGATCCCTGATATTGAAAAAGTCACCAGAATTTATAATGCTCCCCCAATGACCATAAAGTCCAATGATCATGTTTTCTTTGAGGACAAAATACTCTTTACAGAACCTGAATTCTTCGAGATGTTCTCTTTCAAACTTATTGCAGGTGATCCTGAAACAGCTTTATCAAAACCAAATTCGATAATCCTTTCAAGATATAATGCAGAGAGATTCTTTGGAGAGAAAAATCCAATAGGTAAAGAACTTTATGTAAACAATACATTGATGAATATTACTGGTGTCATAGACGACACTCCACGAACTTCAGCGATCAGATATAATGCTCTTATATCTTATTCAAGTCTTAATGAATTCTTGCCTGCTCTTGATTCATTCAACGAACATCAGATTACATCATTTGTGCAATTGAAGAACACGAGTTCACTATCTCGTGTAAACGATAAGTTAACGGAAGTGCATCAGAAACTCTATGCGGATGGTGAGAATACCCCAACAACTATGTATCTTTTCCCCCTTGTTGATTTCAGACTGAAATCCGAACACATTCAGTCATGGATTTCAAGCAGTTCTTTTAGGGGCATCATAATATTATTTATCATTTCTGCTCTCATGCTGTTCGTAGTGAGTATCAATTTTATTAACCTTTCGGTTGCTCGATATATAAAACGCGTGAAGGAGATCGGTATTCGCAAGATCATCGGAGCTTCCCGCTTCCAGCTTATCCTCCAATTTCTTGGTGAGTCCATTCTGATCTCTTTGATCGCACTTCCATTATCTCTAGTAATATTCGAGATAGGATATCCAATTTTACTCAAATCCTTCATCGGACAATCGATGCCGGAACTTATGAACAGCGCAGGAACATCAATCTGGCATTATCCCTTTATCATTAAATATTTTTTCTATACTTCACTTGTCGTAGGATTTATCTCTGGACTCTATCCAGCTATTTATCAATCAGGTTTTTCCCCTCTCAAGATTTTGAAAGGACATATCCAAAAAGGTAAAAATCGAAGAAAAGGAAATAAAATTCTTATCATATTACAATTCTTCCTCGCTGTGCTTTTGATCACTTCAGCAACAATTACAAAGGATCAATTGAATAAAGTGGTAACAGCTGATTATGGGTACAACAGAAATAATGTTGCTGGTATTTTTATAAAAGACCTCGATAAATCGCAACGGGAAATCCTTGAGAATGAGATACAGTCAAGATCAGATGTATTGGGCGTTTCCGCCTCCGAACAGCTTCCCGTTTTGTGGGAATCACCACAAGCTGCCGCGATAGCTGCAGAGACCGACCCAATTAAGGTCTCTGTAGAATCCTATGGTGTAGATTATAATTTCGCTGAACTCATGGAAATCCATATGAAAGCAGGAAGAAGTTTTCAGATTGGTCATGGAGATGAACATTCATTTATTATTAACTCCAAGACTGCTCAAAAACTCAATCTTGTCGATCCTCTAGGTCAACTGATAAAGATCGGCGAGAAAGAAGGATCAGTTATCGGCATATCAGATGATTTTATCTTAGGAGACGTTGGTTTCGAAATACCTGCAACCGCTCTTCATCTTGATACAAACAGTTTGAACTACTTACTTGTTCGTTATAGAGAAGGAACTGATTTCGCTTATTTTACTGCCGAAATAAAATCGATTTGGAATGGGATATTCCCCGACCAATCCATGAATATTACTTCGCTTGATGCATTTTTTACTGATACGATCGGCATGGTCGTGAAGGTTGGTAACTTCTTTAGCGTTCTAGGATTGTTAGCAATTTTCTTTTCGTGTCTCGGGCTTCTTGGACTTACTTCCATACTCGTTGAGATGCGTTTAAAGGAGATGAGTATACGCAAAGTACTAGGAGCTTCCAGAAAGAGCATCTTCTGGACAATAAGTAAAAACTACTTAGTGCTGGTTACTATTGCAAATATTCTTGGTGTAATCTTGATCCATTTCCTATGGACTAAAGTCATGCAGACAGGAATGATGTTCATCAGTCAGATCAGTGTTTTCACCTACATAGGGATTTTTGTACTGACCTTTGGTATTGCTTTTCTTGCGATCGCCTCCCAATCATACAAGGTTGTAACAACGAATCCAGCTAAAATATTAAGTTATGAATAAGGAAATTCTATGCTAAAAAATTATCTTCTGGTAACTTTTAGAAATATTAAGAGAAGTAAGATCTTCTCATTTATCAATATTTTCGGTTTAGCACTTGGCATTTATGTATGTATAATAATAGGTTTGTATGTTGTGGATGACCTTTCCTTTGATCGATATCATACAAACGCTGACAGGATATATAGAGTCGTCTCTTTTGATAATACTCGCGATTGGGTTTCTGCAGTTACTTCAGGACCAATGTTGTTGAAGTTTGGCCAAGATATTCCAGAAATTGAAGCTTCTACTCGTATTAGTCCTGCATTTTTCAGATTACAGCCCGGAACAATTGATCCCGCATCTGACTCTCTGGCAATCTTCAGGCGCGGAATAGTAACTGGTCCTGGATTTTTTAAAGTATTTGATTTTGAGATACTTGAAGGAGAGAAGGAGAATCCATTTGAAGATCCGAACGGAATATATATTTCACAAGATGTTGTTGATGCAATCTTTCCAGATGAAAATCCTGTTGGGAAACCAATAAATATCCGCTCGAATGAACATGCTTACGTAGCTGGAATTATTGAGACTCCTCCAACTACTTCTCATATGCAGTTCGACGTAGTTCAATTTATGGACATTAATCGAAATCTCGCGTGGTGGGATAGCTGGGAAAACCTTTCTCTAACTGGCTATGTACTTCTTCATGAAGGAGTCGATCCAAAAGAAGTAGAACCAAAAATTGTCGCATCATCTCGGGAAGGAGGATTCTCTGAAGTATTTACTCCTCAGTTACAACCGATTCTCGATATGCACCTGGGTTCCCAGGATATCCGCTACGATGCATTTAACATGAATAAGAATAACAGATCAGCTGTATATGCACTTATTCTAATCGCAATTCTTGTTATATTCGTTGCTTCAATTAATTTCGTTAATCTTTCTATTGCCCGATCGGTAAAACGAGCTCGAGAAGTGGGAATGAGAAAAGTAGTCGGGGCAAACAGAAGACAATTAGGAACACAATTCATCCTTGAATCCATAATACTCACAGTACTCGCAATGATCATTGCAGTCTGTGCCGCTGAGATCAGTCTCCCATATTTACAAACATTCCTGAACAAAACCCTTTCACTTAATTTCCTCCAACACCCCTTAACACTGTTACTCTTTATAACCCTTGCTATCGTTTTAGGACTAGCTTCCGGGTTCTACCCTGCGGTCATTCTTTCATCCTTCAAACCGGCAAAAGTTCTTAAAGCAAAGTTAAACAAAACAAGAACGGGTCTGGGTCTAAGAAAAATACTTATTATCGGACAGTTCAGCATCTCAATAGGTCTTATTGCAGGAGTTTTAATCGTCCTTCAACAGATACGATTTTTGGAGCATCGCGATTTTGGATATAATCGTGATCATGTTATAATAATACCTGCAGGAGATCAGAATTTGAGTTTGGATAGTGATATTTTTAAAGATCGAGCGGTACAAATACCTGGAATCATCTCATTTGGCCGGGCATCACTCGCACCAGGCAGAACACTACCGACCACTGAAGTGTGTTTCGATTACCGTAAAGAAGGTGAAAGTAATATGTTTGAGCATTTCTGGATCGATCATGACTTTATACCGTCTTTGGAAATTAGCATTGTAAGGGGAAGAAATTTCTCTCGTGATTTTGCGTCTGACACATTAGCCGTATTAATCAATGAAACAGCCTATAGAATGTCCGGCTGGAAGGATCTGGAGGGCAAAAAGATCATTAATCGTGGAGCAAGCATGATTGATGAGCCATTCCAAGTGATTGGTGTCTTTAAAGATATACACTTTGGTCTTGCAAATCGTCCTGTTGAACCAATGCTCCTCATGCTAAATCCTGCAGCTGCAGGACTTGCATTCATTCGTCTTGAAAACACTGATACCGAAACAACAATTGAAAATATTGAAGAAATATACACAGAACTCTATCCGGATCGAGAATTTAGGAGTTTCCCATTCGATGAGATCTTTTCCTTCCAGTTTAATGAAGATAGAGGTTTTGCATTTGGTATCGCAGTTTTTGCTGGACTAGCAATTATTATAGCCTGCCTGGGACTTTTCGGGCTTGCATCATATGCCATAGAAGTTCGCCAAAAGGAACTTGCAATCCGAAAGGTGCTTGGTTCAACCGTTCCCCAAATAATATATCTTCTCTCAAAAGAATTTTCTCAATGGGTGGTCTTTGCAAACATCATAGCCTGGCCAGCAGCATTTTTATTGATGCGCGAATGGTTGAGTGGTTTTGCGTATAAAGCACCATTTTCAATCATACCCTTTCTTCTTGCCGGCATTGCCGCGCTCATCATTTCAATTTTTACAATTTCTTTAAGAATGATAACTGTCATCCGGTCTAATCCGGTCGAAACATTAAAATACGAATAAGGAGAAATACTATGTTAAAGAATTATTTTATTGTAGCAATAAGAAATCTTAAAAGAAGTAAGATTTTCTCATTTATAAACATCACCGGACTTGCTCTCGGACTTGCGATCAGTTCGATGATCCTTATGTATGTAGTGAATGAACTTACGTATGATAGATTCAATGAAAATTATGAGAATATCTATCGCGTAACCATGGATCTCGAAGCAATGGGAAATAAAATATCTGGTCCGATTACAATGGCACCACTCGCACCTTATCTTAATGAAGAATATCCAGACATCAAACACGCAGCTCGTATGTCACAGGAAAATCACCCAATCATAACCTACGATAACAAACTCTATGAGCAGACTGGTCTCTATTACGCTGATCCTGAACTCTTCGATATATTTACGATCAAATTCCTGAAAGGTGATCCGGAAACCTGCTTTGAAAATCCGTTTTCAGTCATTATCACTGAGGAGACTGCAAAAAAATATTTCGGCGATGAAAACCCAATAGGAAAGGTTTTTACATTCAATAATAGTAACGAATACACCGTAACAGGAGTTGTAGAAGAAATGTCCTCTAATTCACACCTGTCTTTTGAAATGCTCGCTTCATTTTCAACAATGTATAAACTCAGGGGTGAGGAGATGATGAATATCTGGCTAATGAATTCTTACACAACCTATGTCGAATTACAAGACGGCATCACGCCGGATGATATAGCTCCAAAATTCAGAGAGATCATTAAAGAGAAAGCAGAAAGTCACCCCATCGCAATTCAATATGGAATGAAAGCCGAGCTCCTTCTTCAACCGCTTAAGGATATCCATTTACACTCACACTTCACTTTTGATGATGATAACAGCGGAGATACTGCATTCATTTACATATACTCAGCCGTAGCGCTGTTCATCCTCTTAATTGCATGCATTAATTTTATGAACCTTTCCACAGCCCGTTCAGCATCCCGCGCACGAGAAGTGGGTATGAGAAAAGTGATTGGTGCAGAGCGCTCGAGATTGATCAGACAGTTTCTTGGCGAATCCATCTTCATGAGTTTATTGGGTTTGATCATTGCCCTTGTACTGATTGAGTTTCTCCTTCCTGTTTTCAATACGTTGATAAATGTGAAATTAACTTATAGCATCGTCAAAAATTGGCAAATATCATTTGGTCTGCTCGGAATAAGTCTTGTTGTCGGATGTGTCGCTGGTATCTATCCAGCATTTTTCCTTTCGTCCTTTAAGCCGGTTAAAGTTCTTAAAGGCACACTTAAAGCAGGATCAGGAAATAGAATTTTCCGAGATGTTCTGGTTGTGTTCCAGTTCGTGATCTCAATTGCTTTGATCATCTGCACCTTTACGATGCTTCACCAGATATCATATATGAAGAACAAACCTCTTGGTTTCAATAAAGATCACATACTTATCGTTCCACTCAGGGGAAGTGATATCCGCTCAAATATGGATGTATTCAAGGCAAATGTGCTTGCCATTGAAGGTGTTCAGTCCGCCAGTCTTTCATCAAATTATCCCGGGGACACTGGAGATATGGAATACCTATTCAGTTTTGAGGGCTTGGAAGACCAACAACCGATGATCATGAAGTATGAAGAAGTTGACTATGATTACTTCAATACTCTTGGAATTGAATTTGTTGAAGGACGGAATTTTTCTGAAGACATGCAGACTGACGACGAAGCATTTATCGTTAATCAAGCGCTTGTAACACAGCTTGGTTATGATCAGCCGATCGGTAAGGAAGTATATTGGTCGACAGTGGAAGATCCAAATGCGGGTCTCGATGAAAATACAATGGTAGATTTAACCTACAAAATAATTGGAGTGATCAATAATTATCACTTCGAATCACTTCATGATATGATACGGCCGGTACTTATCCATTTGGGTGGATCTGAAATGAATGAGCTCGTAGTAAAAGTACGACCCGAAAATATGTCCAAAACAATCAGTGCAATAGAAAAGGAGTGGGGCTCACTTTCTCCAAACCGTCCGTTCACTTATCATTTCCTTGATGACCGCATTGCACAACAATATATCAGAGAACAACGCCAGAGTAAAACGATTATCTATGTTACCTTTATCGCGGTTTTGATCGCATGCCTTGGTCTTTTTGGTCTCTCGACCTTTATTGCAGAACAGCGCAGAAAAGAAGTAGGTATCAGGAAAGTACTCGGCGCTACTGTCGGTAATATCACGCTCAAGCTCTCCCGCGAACTTACACAATGGACACTTATCGCTAATGTTATTGCTTGGCCTGTTGCTTATTTTGCTATGAGTAAATGGCTTCAGGGCTTTGCATATAGGGCTCCGATAAACATTGGTTTATTTATTCTGGCAGGAGTGTCTGCAATTGCAGTTGCATTACTTACGATCAGCTTTTACACAATCCGGGCTGCACATACGAATCCAGCTGAAGTAATAAAATATGAGTGATAGATATGTTTAAAAATCTACTTATCCTATCGTTAAGAAATATCAGAAAACATAAAGCATATGCTCTGATAAATATTCTTGGCTTGAGTCTTGGTATTGCTTGTTCTGTTCTCATATTTGGTTATGTGCAACATGAATTAAACTATGACACCTACCACGATGACTTCGAAAGAATATTCAGGATTGAATCATATCGTGATTCGTATGTTGGTGAGTTCTATAATAATTCTGTCGCTGGACCCGTTGGACCATCGCTAACAGAATCTTCCCCTTTAATAGAAAAACAAGCTCGTTTGATCCGTCCATTCGAAAATCATAAGAATGTTTTGGTTGAAAAAGAGGATCTCCGTTTCTTCGAAACAGACATTTATTTTGCAGATCCAGAGATCAAAGATATACTCAAATTCGAATTCCTCGCAGGGAATAAAGAAACTGCACTCGATGAACCATTTTCACTCATCATTACGGAATCAATGGCAGAAAAATACTTTGGAAATCAAAACTGCACAGGAAAAACGCTGAACATTGAGATTGATTATGACTACTACTGCCCAGTTGCGAGAGATGATTTTACAATTACTGCTGTAGTAAAGGACACACCTTCCAACACACATGTGCCAATAACAATGCTACTAAGTATGAATTCTCTCCGAACTCACCTACCCTGGATCGATGAATACTGGGGTGATGCCCACAGAAAATATACTTATGTTAAAATTGTACCCAATGCTGATATTCGTGATCTAGAACCGCATCTAAAAGAACTAGCAACAACGAATCATGAGGTGTACAAACAGATCACTGGACGCGAATGGATAAGCAATTACTATTATCTGCAACCGATCAAGAACATCCACATGGATCAAAATGTACGATATAAAATTGTTCCAGCAGGTAATTGGTATTACATAAAAATCTATTCTTTTATAGCCTTTGTTGTTCTTCTGATCGGTTGTCTTAACTTTATCAATATTTCTGCTGCTCTTGGCATGAAGAGCATCAAGCAGATGGGAATACGAAAGGTGGTTGGTGCAAACCGATGGCATCTTATTTCTCAGTGTTTCCTCCATGCAGCGATCTATGCAATACTTTCATTTATCATAGCTCTGATACTACTGGAAATACTACTACCTGTGTTTAATCAACTCACAGGTCATCTCCTCACCATATCAACACTTATCAATAGTACAGTGATTCTAGCCACAATAGGTCTATTGTTACTTATTGTACTGCTTTCCGGTAGTTACAATGCCATTGTTCTCACAAAAGACAAATCCTTCAATATCCTCAAAGGAAAGCTTTCATCAAAAGGGCATGGTTCAGTTACTCAAAAAATCTTAGTCGTGACACAATTTACTGTCATTCTATCTTTTTTAACATTCTCAATGTATATTTATAAACAGTTAGAATATATGCGCGGGAGCAATCTTGGGTTTGATAAAGAGCAGAAGATAGTGATTCCTTTTAAAACTCATCTTGGAAGATTACGTACAGACTACGAAAACATCAAATCAGCTTTCACAAAATATCCTGAAATAGTTGGAGCAACTGTTTCATCTGGAGTTCCCGGAAGTATGTCTGGCGGCTATTATATGAAAAGGATTGATATTCCTAATGCAGAATCCAATTTCTTCCAGGTTCTTACATCTGATACAGATTTTATCAATGAGTATAAACTAGATCTAATTGCCGGACATGACTTCGAACCAGACGTTGTAAATGGTTACATCATAAACGAAACTGGCATAAAGCTGCTAGGTTTTACCCATCCTGATGAAGCACTTGGTGTTGAGTTAAATGCTCATTATCATGGCTTGACAAAACCAATTACAGGAATTGTATCTGATTTCCATTATAAAGGTATGCAGCAAGAAGTTCAACCACTTGTCATGGATGTCGAAAACTCGCTGTATTCAACACTTACTCTTTCAGTTATGCAGGGAAATCTGCCCAAAACAATAAAGAATATAACGGATGCTTATAATACCCTTTTCCCGGATACTCCATTCTCTTTTTCGTTCCTTGATGAGGATTTCAACAGACTTTATAAACATGAATCGCAGGTTGGATTTGTAGTGGGACTCGTTGCGATACTCGGAATGGTCATAGCTGCAATAGGATTGTTCGGGCTTGTTTCATTCTTCATTATACAAAAAACCAGAGAAATTGGCATTAGGAAGGTGCTTGGGAGTAAATTGTCTGAGATTGTGAGTCTTTTTTCATTCCGTTACATCAAGCTTATACTTTTGTCCGTTATCATAGCTGTCCCTCTAAGCTGGAAAATCATTACTTTATGGCTCCAGGACTTTGCATATAGAATTTCGATAAATCCAGTTCCCTTTGTCATCTCAAGTATGATCGTACTTGGAATATCAACAATCATTGTTTCATTACGTTGTTTAAAAACAGCTCGAATAAATACTGTAGAAACCTTAAAATATGAGTAAGCTTATGAAAAATAATGATAACTTCGAAACCCAATGGTTAACAAAACTCCAACTTGGATTAGAAAAAATAAACAAATCATATTTATTTAATGATATTAGAAAATTTATTACAGAAACCAATCTGATCAACTGGACACAAAACCTTATGGCCTTTCTTTCTGAAAATCTATCAGAATCTGAAATTAAAGAAGTGATGATCTCATGTGCATGCCTGACTCCAAAGGATAATCTGAAGCACATTCAAGAGGAATATACCCGCACAAAGGATATTCAGCATGTACATAACCTTCTGCAACAGCAGTTTGAATCTTTTATACGCGGATATAAGAAACTCGACAATGAGCAGATTGATTTTCTCAGGAAAAACGGTTGGGGAATGGCTGGCAAACTTAATGGAAAGGTTATTTATGCGACTAAAATCCCAAAAGAATTTCACAACTATTTTTCAGAAAAAGATAAGAAAAAAAAGCAATACTATTATTGCCACTGTCCCCGGATACGTACATCAATATTAGAAAACAGATTAATTGACCCGAAATACTGCTACTGCGGGGCTGGCTTCTACAAAGACATCTGGGAGTATATCCTTCAGAAAGAAGTAAAAATTAAAATACTCAAATCAATAATGAATGGAGATGACGTCTGTCAGATTGCGGTTTATCTTGAGTAATAGATAGATCCTCCCAAAAGCTAATAATCCCATAGCTCTTACTTACAATAAAAAGTGTTCACTCTCGTACACTAGTGTTCCATCAGCGAACAGTAGATTTATTCCAGAAACATAACAATTACCATATAATACAACTTCTCTCGTGTTTTAATTTTTGGCACGAAAAATGCTTTATTATTATATATAATTTAAAACTCAGGATAATAAATATGAATAGGTCTCAGGATGCTTAAGAACTATCTTACCCTTAGTTTACGGAATATGAAGCATCACAAGGTGTTCAGTGTTATCAATCTTATCGGATTGATCGTAGGCATAACCTCGTTCGTGCTGATCATGATATGGATAGGTTACGAAATGAGTTATGACAGCTTCAATGAAAACAAAGATCAGATATTTCGACTCTGTGTAGATTTTGAAGCTGGAAATCATATGATCTACCCCATGACCATGCCAAATGCGGGTCCACAATTAGTAGAGGATTTCCCGGAAGTTATGCACGCAGCAAGACTTGAAAGTCCTCGAAGAGCTACAGTTAAGATCGGTGAAAAAACCTTTACCGAAGAAGGTTTCTGTCATGGGGATAATTCGATTTTTGAGGTATTTACTTTTCCCTTCAAGAGTGGTGACAAGCAAATAGCACTCATAGAACCTTTTACTGTAGTTCTTACTCATTCTATTGCACAGAAATATTTTGGTGAAAGCAATCCAATCGGAGAAACGGTTGAGATAAATAATACACCCTATCGTATTACCGGAATTATTGAGGACATCCCGTACAATTCTCATTTCAGACTTAGTATAATGGGATCATTTGAAACACTCTTCTCACAAAATAGTGATGCGATGAGTAACTGGTTTCATATCCAATTTTTTACTTACCTTCTCCTCAAAGAGGATACCTCGATCGAAGATTTCGAAGCAAAACTGGTTTCATTTGTCGATGCACATATGGGTGAGTTGCTTCATTCAGCTGGAGCTCAACTTACATTCTTCTTGCAACCTCTTAAGGACATACACCTTCGATCTGAGTTGGCAGGAGACATTGCAAAACAATCAAACATACAAACACTATATATTTTCTTCTCCATTGCTATTTTTATTTTGATTATTGCCTGCATTAACTTTATCAATCTTTCGACTGCTAATGCTGGAGTACGTGCACGTGAGATTGGACTGCGTAAAGCAATCGGCTCAAAAAAGAGACAACTTGTAGCACAATTTCTTACTGAGTCCATTATACTTTGTTTTATTGCTATGCTGCTCACACTCGTCATTATCGATCTTTCAAGACCGAGTTTGCAGAATATTTTCAGTGTTCATATCGATCTCGGCTATCTCAATCCTGTGACGGCAACTGGATTCATTCTTCTGTTTCCAGTTCTTCTGGGCGTAATAGCTGGAAGCTATCCCGCATTTTATCTTTCCCGCTTCAAACCAGTTGCAATTCTTCGTTCAGGATTTTTACAAACATCAAGCAAAGCACATCTAAGAAATATACTGGTGATTCTGCAGTTCACGATTTCTCTTATTCTTATCATTTCGACTCTCACGATATTTAATCAGATAAATTTTATGCAGGACAAAGATCCTGGCTTCTCGCAGGAAAATCTGATTATTGTTCCTAATACAAGGCTCCTTTTACATAATAGTTCTGCTGAGGTTCTCAAGGAACAGCTTTCTGAAATTCCACACATCAAAGAGATTGGATTTTCATCATTAGTGCCCGGATTCGGAACACAGAAAGCAATCATGTATCCTGAAGGATTTCCCATGGATCAGCCGCAGATGGGACAAAAACTCTTCGTTGATGAAGGTTTTCTGGATGCCCTGGGGATGCGCTTTGTATATGGCAGAAATTTTTCACAAAATTATCCCTCTGATCCAACCGAAAGTGTGATAATCAATGAAACTGCAGCCAAAACCTTTGGATGGAAAGAACCTCTGGGAAAAACCTTCTTGTTTAGAGGTAAAAATGAAGAGCTGGAAAAACTGAATGTTATTGGTGTCCTGAATGATTTTCATTCATCCTCACTCCATGATAAAATTGAACCTCTTATCATATATAATCAACCGGATAAAACAAATTTTCTCATCATTAAGACATATACTAAACCAACTGAAGAAACGCTAAGCATCATTAAGAAGAAGATACAGGCTTTTAATCCAAACTTCATGTTCAAATATTATTTCCTCGATGATGTCCTTCACAATCAATATACATCCGATAAACAAGTTGGAAAGATGGCTTTGTACTTCTGCTTGCTGGCAATCTTGCTGGCGATCCTTGGTCTGTTTGGTCTCACTACTTTTCTTGTACACAAGAGGACAAAGGAAATAGGCATTCGAAAAGTTATGGGAGCTTCTGTAAGCGGTATAACGATCAGATTATCAGGTGACTTCATTCGTTTGATCTTTATTTCGATGTTCATTGCATCCCCGCTCGCTTATATAGTCATGAACAAATGGCTTCAGGGTTTTGCATATCGTACAGAACAGCCAGCCTGGATTTTCTTGCTTTCATCTTTTGCTGTGATGATATTATCAATTATTACAGTAAGCTATCAAACGATCAAAGCAGCAAGAACAAATCCAGCAGAGGTTATAAAGTATGAATAGGAGGTCTTCTTGCTAAAGAATTATATTCGAAGTTCTATAAAAAACCTACTGAAAAACAAGATCATCACATTCATCAACGTAATAGGACTCTCAATTGGCATAACTGGGCTTTTTCTTGTATTTGTATTCACCAATCACGAGATGTCTTATGATACCTTCTATCCGGATCATGAGAGGATATTTCGAGTCTGCCAGAAAGAGATGTCTCTTGGGAACGAATCGATAAGTGAAGCAACAGCTCCTCCTTTAGCACTCGAAATTGAATCAACTATTCCTGATATCGAATCTACCTGCCGGTATCTTGAAATGAGTAGTCGTCTTGTTGCAGGACCAAACCATACAGCCTACGAAGATCACTACCGTTATGTCGATCCTTCTTTCTTCAGTATGTTTTCAATTCCAGTACTGCAGGGACAACCAATGGAAGTCATTGATAATCCAGACAATATTGTTGTAACACGTCGGATTGCAGAACGATATTTTGGCACAACAGACATAATCGGGCAAACACTGACAATACGGGATAAGGATTTTACTGTTGGAGCAGTGATCGAGAATCCCCCATCATATTCTTATCTTCAATATGATATTCTCAGAACAATCTATACTATCGACGATCCTGCATTTCATAATTCTGCCTGGTTATGGCATGCCATAGAGACCTTTGTCAAACTACGTCCCGAAGCGAACATTAAACTCGTCCAGGAAAAGGTAAAATACCTTTCAAACGAACAAGCTATTCAGCAATTCAAGGATTCCGGTCTTGACTATACTTTTTTGTTACAGCCGATATCAATGATCAGCAAGCAAAGACTAACCGATAGTGGAATAGTCGTTTCATCCTCTGCACGAAATATTGTGATCTTCAGATTCCTGGGAATATTTGTACTGTTTCTTGCATGTCTAAATTTTATAAATCTCACCCTTGCTCTCTATTTCAAACGAACGAAAGAAGTTGGTATCCGAAAAGTGCTTGGAGCAGGTAAGAGTCAGCTTGTACATCAATTTCTTGTTGAGAGTATGATCACAGTCATTCTGTCTATTCTTGTTTCTGTGGTTGCAATCGAACTTGTACTTCCCTCTTTCCTGAACTTTACTGGAATTCCAACTTTGTATCTCAGTGAATTACCAATCGCTCAAATCGTATTCTTTACCATTCTGATTCTTAGTGCAGGCATTGCCGCGAGTATCTATCCGGCAATCTATGCATCTTCCAGAACAACATCTCATTCACTTGGTCAGAAAAAAGTTCAATTTACGAATAAAATACTCAGACCGGGGCTAATCATTATGCAGTTTGCTATTTCTATTGTGATCATTATCGTGATGTTGAGCATGAAACAGCAAGTTGCCTATATGCAAAACAAAGATCTTGGATATGATGCTAACCACAAACTTGTACTTACGATGAGAAGAGAAACAGAGTTCCCGGATAAATATGAAACATATAAGGATATATTTGTAGCAATTCCCGGTGTGCAGGGTGTAACTGCTTCGGGTCAGCTTCCGGGTAGAAATTACCCAAGTTTTTCAATTGAAAGTGAGAATAATGGGCATAAGGTTCAAACCACTATGTACTGCTTCAGCATCGATCAAGATTTTCTACCTCAATATGATATTCACGTTATTGAAGGAAGGAATTTTGATCAGGTAATTGATACAGAACCTGACCGCGTATTTATGATGAGTGAAAGCGGAATAAAACATATGGGTTGGAATTCAGTCCAAGAAGCTATAGGACAGGAGATAGTAACTGGTCATGGAGGAAGAACTGGCAAGATCATTGGCATATTCAAGGACTTCAATTATGAAAGTCTGCATGTCGAGATCGAGCCATTATTCTTTGAGTTTTTCCCCGGATACTTCCAGTATCTTACTTTGAATATCCAATCGAACAACCTGTCACAAGTCATAAATGAGATCAATAATGTATGGCAGAAAAATTTCCCTCATATCCCAATAGAATACTTCTTTGTTGATGAAGCATTCAATGAAAAATATCAAAATGAAATGAAAGCAATAACTCTCATGCGATACTTCAGCATCCTCGCAATATTCATTGCCTGTTCAGGATTGATTGGTATTTCATTATTCATATTCCAGCTTCGAACAAAAGAGATCGGTATCAGGAAAGTCCTGGGTGCTTCAGTAACTACTTTAATAACATTGCTAAATAAAAATTTCTTGCTCTGGGTCATCATCGCGAATGCCATTGCCTGGCCCATTTCGTATTATATCATACAAAAATGGCTCTTAAATTTCGCATATAGAAGCAGCATCGATCCTTTGATCTTCCTTCTATCAGGCGTGATTACCATATTACTATCATTAATTGTACTGAGTTTTCAAACATTGAGAACCGCTCACACAAATCCATCGGAGGTCATAAAATATGAATAAAAAAAACATCTCTTTGGCTTTAATCATCATTTCTTTATTAATAGTGCTTTGTAGTTGTGATAGCTCCAAAGTAACCATTCCTGAAATTAACACATTACATGAAGAGGTGGATTCTATAGTAGAACCACACCTTGAAGTCGGTATGATCATCGGAATAATCGATGCAGAACAAAATGAAATAGTCTATGCTTATGGAGTAAAATCTCTCGAATCAAAAGATGCTCCAGATATCAACACAATATTTGATATCGGATCGATGACTAAAACATTCACGGCTACATTGCTTGCGAACACCTATCTCCAGGGAACCTTTATTGATGACACAGTAAGTCATTATCTCCCAGAAGATGTTACATTACCCACATTCAAAGGAACTGAGATAACCATTGGTGATCTTGCTACACACACATCCGGATTACCTCGCACTCCTCATGAAGACGGTCAGTCTTATCCAATTCCCAGTGGCTTCGATCCTTTAAATCCATATTGGATCTATACAACTGAAGACGTGTATGATTATCTTACGAACTACTGTGTTCTTGAATTTAAACCTGGTGGCGGATACAGTTACTCAAATACAGGATATGGATTGCTTGGACATATCATTGGATTAGTCGATGGAACATCCTACCAGACAGTACTCGAAAGTACTATTTTTAACGAACTCAATATGAGCAGAAGTTCACTGTTTCTAACTGATGAACAAATGACTAATTATTCTCTTGGATATTCATCACAGTTCGAACAAGTTCCCTATTATACTGCACATGATATCTTCCATGGGTGCGGTTTTATTAAATCCTGCCTTAATGATTTACTCATCTATCTTAAAGCAAATATGGGATTGTATGACACGCAATTATATCCGGCAATGGAACTTGCACATCAACCAATAATACAGGGGTCTCCGAGCGATGTGGGAATTGCCTGGTACATTCTTGAACTGGATGATGGGCAACAAATCATATGGACGGGTGGTGATACAGCAGGGCATTCGTCATATTTGGCATTTAACAACGCAACCAAAACAGGTGTTATATTGTTATCAAATTGCTGTATGCATGGCTATCAAATCACACTCGGTGAGAAAATTATGCAGGCAATTCCAAAATATTAAATGTATAGTTTATGAAAGTAGGAATATATGTTACTTAATTATCTTAAAATAGCATTTAGAAATTTATGGAAGAACAAGTCCCTCTCGTTGATAAACATACTTGGTCTTTCAGTGAGTATCGCAGTGTGTTTCCTTATTGCACTGTTCATAATTCATGAACTGAGTTTCGATACGTTTCATAACAATCCAGAGGATTTATTCAGGATTACAATAAAAGGAGAAATCGCAACGCAACCTATTGAATATGCAGTATCCATGGTACCTTTACCAATTGTGTTAGAAGATGAATTTCCTGAAGTAGAAGCTGCTGCGAGTGTTTTTTCTCATCCATCAAAACAGTTAGTAACGTACGATGATAGAAGTTTTTATGAGACAAATATATCTGGTGCTACGAAAAGTTTTTTCAAAGTGTTTGATTATGAGCTTATCAGGGGAGATAAGGAGACCGTTCTCGAGCAGCCAAATTCAATTGTACTTTCCGAATCTTTAGCACACAAGTACTTCGAGAATGCAGATCCGGTTGGGGAAACAATATCCCTCAATGAAACAACTGACCATACTGTTACGGGTGTATTCAAAGATTTTCCATCCAATTCACACCTCCATATGAACGCCCTTACTTCTGTCGAATATACCGATGATATTCCTCAATACTGGGGTTCTTTTAGTGCTCATAATTATATACGACTTAAAAATGGAACAGATCCTGATGCGTTCCAAAAAAAGATTGAGAATCTCGCAATGGATAAGATGGGTATCACAAAGGAAGAAACAGGCATGGAATTTCTCCTTTTCCTCGAACCGATCAAAGATATTCACCTCAGATCGCACTACTCATACAATCTGGGTAATGATGGCAATATCACTTATGTATATGTTTTCTCGATAATCGCATTCTTTATTCTGGTCATTGCGTACATCAATTTTGTAAATCTTACTACAGCACATTATCTGATCAGGGCTAAAGAAGTAGGTATGCGTAAGGTTATCGGTGCAAGCAGGAAAAATCTTGTTACGCAGTTCCTCATAGAATCAGTTGTGATAACTATTATCGCAACATTGATTTCCTTTATTCTCGTTGAACTCCTGCAGCCTGTTTTTAAACAATTAAGTGGTCTTGAGATAGAATTACAACTTTTAACCCAGGGGTCATACATTTTTATCGGTATCTTAGTTTTACTCTTACTTGCAATAGTATCTGGCATCTATCCTGCGTTTCACCTTTCTTCTAATGATCCCATACAGACCATTAAAGGCAGATTTGTAGGAAAATCCAAGAGATCAACATTGCGAAATATTCTTGTGGTATTTCAGTTTATCATTTCCATTGCGCTTATTGGGAGTACTGGAATTATTATAAAACAGTTGCAACATATTCAGCGAAAGAAGCTAGGTTTTGATAAAGAGCATGTTCTTATCCTTCCTCTACGAAGCAATGAAGCAAGAGAGCAAGCACTGGTTCTCAAGGAAGACCTTAAGAATACTTCCGGCATAGTTGATGTGTGTGTATCATCTAATTACCCTGGCTCAGGAGCATCGCAAGGTCATGGATTCTTTCCGGAAGGATATACAGAAGGGCAACCATGGCTTATGAAAACATTCAATATTGATGAGGACTTCATCGAAACGTTCAAATTACATATAACCCAAGGAAGAGCTTTCAGTTCTGAATATGAAAATGAATCAATGAACATACTGGTGAACGAAACACTTGTGAAAAATGTTGGCTGGGATGAGCCCATTGGCAAAACGTTCCATGATCCCTTCATAACTGAAGGAGAAGATATGATCCCAATTACTGTTGTGGGTGTAGTAGGAGATTTTCATGTAAATCCCCTTCATGATAAAATCGAACCAATGATCATGTATTACAATCCACCCAATCGAAACTATATAAGCATGCGTCTGGAACCTGGAAATATCTATCATATGATCGACATAATTGAAACAAAATGGAAAGAGATCAATCCCACGATGCCTTATGATTATTTCTTCCTTGATGCTCAGTTTGATCGTATCCATAGGACAGAGAGAAATCTTGCACGAACGTTCATGTATTTCACTGTTCTTGCGATTGTCATTGCCTGTTTGGGATTATTCGGGCTTGCCTCATACGCAACAGAAAGACGCATCAAGGAGATTGGTATACGTAAAGTAATGGGCTCTTCAGTAGGACAGGTCATATTCCTACTCACAAAAGACTTTTCTAAACTTGTACTCATAGCAAATATCGTTGCCTGGCCTCTTGCCTGGTATGCCATGAATAAATGGCTACAGACCTTTGCATACAGAACAAATATCACAATTGGTGTCTTTCTTTTATCGGGTTTGATAGCACTTGTTATTGCTTTCCTCACAGTCAGCTTTAAAACCATCAAAGCTGCAAATTCAAACCCAGTAAAATCTTTGAAATATGAATAAGGAACTTCATGTTAAGAAACTATCTCAAAACAGCCCTAAGAAACATAAAACGATATAAAACATATTCTCTGATAAATATTCTTGGACTTGCTGTCGGCATAGCCTGTGCAGTAATGATCTTTGTGATAACTCAGGAAGAGAAGAATTTCAATACGCACAATGAACTTGTCGATGACATTTACAGGATAAATAAAGTATATACAATGAATGGTGAGGAGAATATTAATTATTCCACCCCATATCCTCTTGAACAAGCTATTCGTGAGGGTTTCCCCGAAGTAATCCAGGCAACGCACCTGTATGAATCTTCAGCAATCATAAAATATGGTGAAAAAGTATTTCGCGAAAGACATGTGTGCAGAGCTTCACCTTCTATATTTAGTATCTTTACGATCAATATCATAGATGGAGACAAGATACAACCGATCAGAGATGTTCATTCGATTGCAATTTCTCAATCCTCAGCACAAAAGTATTTCGGTGATGAAGCCCCTATCGGCAAGATTTTGATCCTGAACAATGCTGACGAGATGCAGGTCACTGCAGTGTATGAAGATATTCCCCTGCTTTCTGATTATAACTTCAATTTCATTGTACATCTGGATACTGCTGCTGAAACGGAAGATTATAATAATTGGTACTCCCATTGGATGGAAACTTTTATTCTCGTCGAACCGGGAACAGACATTGATGCCTTGCAGACAAAAATCGATCAGCTCTTCAAGGACAACCTTGAAGAGCAATCCGGTGCAAGATTACAATCTTTAAGAAACATTCATTTGTACTCAGTTGATGGTAAACCAACAACCCAGAAATATATTTATATTTTTATCAGTATCGCTGTGTTGATTCTTATCATCGCATGCATAAACTTCATGAACCTTGCAACTGCGCAAGCCACAAAACGTGCGCGTGAGGTGGGTGTGAGGAAAATTTCAGGGGCAAAGAAAAGTTCATTGATGTTTCAATTCATTGGAGAGTCAGTTTTCTATACGTTCATTGCCTGTTTGTTATCGTTTATTCTGATAGAGCTGTCTCTACCGGTCTTTGAACAGATCGTAGGCAGGAAAATTGTATTTTCTGTTTTCAATTCAAATATCTTACTGCTCTATGCAATTATTCTATTCGGAGTGGGAATTATTGCCGGAAGCTATCCTGCTTTTGCTCTTTCCTCTTTTGCACCGACAAAGATCTTTAAATCCGGTACAAAATCCTTTATCAAAGGAATTTCACTTCGCACAGTTATCGTTGTAGTACAGTTCACCCTTGCTGTTGCCCTTATTATCGGTACAGGCATAATCTACTCTCAACTCGATTATATGAAAAATAAGGATCTTGGTTTTGATAAAGACAACCTTCTCTATCTTAGATTGAACCGAGATCTGGAAGAAAAGTTTGATGTATTCACGCAATCCTGCAAACAGATATCAGGAATTTATCAAGTCTCACGAGTTTCCAGCATTCCCACTGAAGTGTGGTCTATCATGAGAGGTATTACCTGGGAGGGTAAGCAAACAGATGAGGGTTCTGCCTTTGCTTTTCTTTCTGCAGATAAAAATATTTTAGAGACGCTTGACCTGAAAATTCTTGATGGCAGAGGTTTTTCAGACGATATGCAAACTGATGAGAATGCAGTACTTATCAATCAAGCTGCGCTCGAAATGATGCAGATTGAGGATCCGATCGGACTGAAATTTGGTGACGAAGGATGGACAATAATTGGAGTAATAAATAATTTCAATTCTCTTCCTTTAACGTATGAACGCGAACCCTTGATCGTAGTAAATATACCAGATTATTTCTATTTTACACTTATAAAGCTATCAAATATCAATGTACAAAATGCAATTCATTCGATTAAGCAAGTTTGGAATGATATATGTCCCGACTTTCCTTTTGAGTACAGATTTCTTGATGAAACATTCAACATAATATACAAGGAGGAGATCAAAGCTGGTGTGCTTTTCCGCGTCTTTGCAGGGCTTGGAATTTTTATTGCATGTCTTGGACTTTTTGGACTTGTATCTTTCCTTGCAGAACAGAAAAAGCTCGAAATAGGAATCCGCAGAGCAATGGGATCCACTGTTACTGGTATCATATGGTTGCTGTCCCGTCAGTTCGTTCGATGGATAATCATCGCAAATATTATCGCATGGCCTGCTTCCTGGTATTTCATGAGCAAATGGTTGCAAGGATTTGCTTATAGCACCTCTATCAATCCATTGATCTTTATTTTCTCAGGTTTTATTAGTTTGCTTATTGCCCTTCTTACGATTAGCTTTAAAACGATCAACGCGGCAAACTCAAATCCGGTGAAATCTTTGAAGTATGAATAGGTGGTCAATCTGCTAATAAATTATCTTAAGACGACACTGCGTACAATTTGGAAACACAAAAGTTTCTCGCTCATAAACATAATCGGATTAGCTGTTGGAATCGCTGTGTTTTCTTTGATAATATTCTATGTTTCGTACGAAACGAATGCTGATAGATACAATGAAAATTACGAACGAATCTATCGCCCAAACGTAAACGACAAATATGGTGTCACACCTCTTGCTCTTGCTGCATATCTCAAAGAACAAATTCCTGAGATTGAAACAACTGCACGACTCTACCCTTACTTAAGAACATATATCGTTCATAATAATGAGTCTATTAACAGCACATTCTGTGTTGCAGATCCCTCGATCTTCGACATCTTCTCTCTTCAGCCTGTTTCTGGCAATCTTCAAACTGCATTGTCTGATCCAAACTCAATTGTATTATCCGAATCATTCAGCAAGAAATTGTTTGGCAACGACGATCCCATCGGGCAGATACTGGACATTGAAGACGAATATGGTCTTACGGTAACAGCGATTATCAAAGATCTACCCACAAGGAGTTCTCTGGTTTTTAATGATGGTATCATATCCTTCGATTTCACAATCCAAAGCTGGGGATGGGATAATCAAAACTGGTATTTCAGCAACTACGTGACCTATCTGTTGGTAAATGAACACGTGGATCATTCAACGTTGATAAAAAAAATGGAAAACTTCTTTCTCAATGATGAACATACAAGCTGGATTGATGAAGGACAACGAACCACGACCTTTTTTATTTCACCGCTCAAAGACATTTATTTTGACGATAGCAAATTTGATTATAGTCTTCATGGCAATGAACAAACAGTAAAAATCTTCTTTGCTTCGGGAATCTTTATCATTCTTATCGCATGTATCAATTTTGTTAACCTATCCACAGCAAAAGCAACGAAAAGAGCAAAAGAAATCGGGATGAGAAAAACACTTGGAGCGCGAAGAAGCAATATATTGTTTCAGTTTTTAGGTGAATCGGTTATCATTTGTTTTATTGCATCGTTGCTCGCATTAGTAATAATTTCATTGCTCTTTCCCGGACTGAAAAATTTGTTTAAAATTCACTCATCGATTGTAACTCCAATCAATATATTACTCTACTTTATTTTTGTTTTTCTACTCGGTATCTTAGCAGGGTTATATCCAGCGATATACTACAATTCCATACTTCCAATCAGCGCTTTACGAAGAGAACAGCTCAAGGGCAGCAAAGGAGCTGTGATACGAAAAATTTTGACCGTCATACAATTTGTCGTGGCAGTTTTTCTCATTATCGGAACTATTATTATCTACAAGCAGCTGCATTTTATCTCCCATAAAGACCTGGGATTTGATAAAGATTTTATCGTGACCTTTAAGCAAACCGGTGAAATAAAAGATAAGCAGGGTGTGTTCAAAGATGCTCTCCTGAAAAACAGCAATATTAGGTCCGTCTCTTATACCTATACAAAATTGGGCTATGTGATCCTTCAGCATGGTCTTGATATCGGAACCTACAAATTTTACACTGCTGACGAGGATTTTGTTGACACATACGGCATTGAGATCGTCCGCGGAAGAGATTTTTTGAAACACAGTATTGCAGATTCAAACGCAATTCTTATCAATGAGACTGCAGTCCGTGAACTGGACTGGCAAGGTCGCGATCCGATCGGACTTGAACTTGAAGGGTTTGAAATTGTAGGTATCATGAAAGATTTCTCGTTCAGAAAACTGCAATATCGCATCGAACCAATTGTTGTTCATAACTCTCCTCTCGAAACACATATTGTGAATGTAAAATTAGCCCCCTATAACATTGAACAAACTTTAGAATTTATTGAGAAAACCTTCAAAGACTTTGTCCCAAACGAACCATTTTCTATTGCTTTTTTAGAAGACGACTTAGCATTACTCTATAGGGCTGAAATGCGTTTTGGTAAGATCTTCGAATATTTTACCATTCTCGCTATAATCCTTTCCTGTATGGGCATGTTTGGTCTTTCATTGTTTATGATTGAACAGCGAACAAGAGAGATCGGTATTCGCAAAGTCCTTGGTTCATCCATCAATCAAATCATCATACTGCTTTCAGGCAATTTTTTAAAATGGGTGCTCCTTTCGGTAATTATTGCAAGTCCTCTTGCATATTTAGTCATGAAAAAGTGGCTAGAAGGATTTGCGTATAAAACAGGGATCGACGTCTGGATATTTATTATTTCGGGATTGATTGCATTACTCATCTCAACTTTAACAGTAAGTTTTCAAACTTTTAGAGCTGCAAATACTAATCCTTCGGATGTCATAAAATATGAATAAACAAAGGGGAGATAATGTTTAAACAATACTTATTGCTCACTTGGCGTAATATTAAACGTCATAAGATTTATGCGTTTCTGAATATTACCGGACTTGCAATCGGGATGGCATGCTTTATTCTCATCATGCTCTGGGTACATCACGAAACAAGTTATGATAAACATAATGAGCATTATGAAAATCTCTACAGATTAGGCCTGGACATAAAAATGGGTGATACAGAAGGAAAGGGATCAAGCACTTCCGGGCTCATGGGACCTGCATTGGTTGAAGACTATCCCGAAGTACTTAATATGGCACGCTTCTACAAGGGAATAAATAAACTTGTCAGCTGGGTGGAAGGTGATGTGCACCATACTGAAGATCGAGTATATTATGCAGATTCAACAATTTTTGATCTTTTCACTATTCCTGTGATCACCGGCGATCCAAGTGAAAATCTGTCACGTCCCTATACCCTATTCATTACTGAATCTACTGCACGAAGATACTTCGGAAATGAATCTGCTATAGGAAAAATTCTGAATTATGACGGTCACTGGGATTATGAAATAGTTGGTGTTATAGAAGATGCACCTCTAACTTCTCACTGGCAATATGATTTTATTACAAGTTCTGATGCAGTTGGAAGTTTTCGTAATGCTTACTGGCTCAATGACAATCTTACGACATATATTCTTCTGAAAGAAGGAACAGATTGGAAAGATTTCGAGAAAAAGCTCATTGATTTTAGAAACAGACATGTAGGTCCAATCGTCGAGCAAGAAATTGGGATGGGATTTGAGGAATGGGAAAATACAGGAAATCGTTACCGATACATTCTTGATCCGGTAAAAAATATCTATTTACAACCGAGAACAACTGAATCTGACGGTCCTCGGGGCAGCATGACGTATGTGATCGTTTTTATGATCGTTGCAATATTCATCCTGCTGATCGCCTGCGTCAATTTCATGAACCTGACAACTGCACGAGCAGCAACTCGTGCTAAAGAGATTGGGCTCCGAAAGGTTGTGGGCTCATACCGCTTGCAGATATTCAGACAACTGCTGTTTGAATCGATCGTATATAGCTTCCTTTCTATGGTACTCGCTCTCATTATCATTGAAATTGTTCTTCCATATTTCTCGCATCTTTCAAGCATTCCTCTTGAGCATTACTTTAATCAACTGTCGATCATCCCCTTTTCACTTCTTATCGTTCTACTTGTGGGTTTCATTTCAGGAATCTATTCAGCTCTTGTAATCTCATCTTTTAAAGTCATAATAGTGCTGAAGGGAAATATTCTTCAGAAAGGAAAAAAATCATGGCTGCGTAATGGACTTGTGCTTTTCCAGTTTGCAATATCCATTATGATCATAATCTGCACATTTGTCATCTCACATCAGCTTCATTATATCCAGAATAAAGAATTGGGATTTCATAAAGAACAAACTTTTGTGATCAAAAGAGTATATAGCCTGTGGGATAAACTTGGAACATTCAAGGAAGAAGTAGGAAAATTTCCCGGTGTTGTAGCTGCATCAATAACAAGCCATATTCCGGGAACAGGTTCAAGTGGGAATACTCTTCAAAAGGAAGGTGCTGGTCCACAGGATATGGTTCATTTTCGACAAATTTCTGGTGATTATGAGTATCTGGAAGCAATGGGAATTCAGTTGAAAGAGGGCAGGTATTATACACGAGATTTTCTTGGAGATTCTGCAGCTTGTGTCATCAATGAGTCTGCAGTGAAGAATTTAGGTCTTGACAAACCTATTGGTACAAAACTTTATTACGTGGCAGAAAGTGAGTATCGAACCGTTATAGGTGTTGTGGGTGACTATCATTTCAATTCTCTAAGGCAGGAAATACCAAATATTTTACTACTTCCACCATTCTCACATTACAGTCATTTCATGGTGGTCAGGGCAAAAACGGGTACCATCCAGCAAACAATTGATCAAATCAAGAACCTTTGGGAAGAGCTTGCAGTAAATCAGCCATTCCAATACTTTTTCCTGGATGAACATTTCGAGAATCTTCATCAAACTGAGATCCGTTCAGGAATGCTTTTCAAGATATTCTCTTTCCTTGCGATCGTCATTGCTTGCCTTGGGTTGTACGGACTTGCCACATTTACGGCTCAGCAGAAGATAAGAGAGATCGGAATACGAAAAGTACTTGGGGCGAGTGTAAGCAACATTACTTTCCGTCTTTTCAATCAATTTACCCGTTGGGTACTGATCGCAAACGTCATTGCCTGGCCCATTGCATGGTTTGTAATGAATAAGTGGCTACAGAACTTTGCGTACAGAATTAATGTCGGTGTATCTTCTTTTATTTTGACTATGGTGATAACGTTGCTTATCTCATTACTCACCGTCAGTTTCCAAACAATACGAGCAGCACATACGAACCCAGCAGAAGTTATAAAATACGAATAAGGAGAATGCATGATCAAACAAAATATAAAGCAGGCAATCAGGATCATATTGAAGGACAAATTTCATTCTATTTTGAACATTACCGGCCTAGCACTCGGTTTGTGTTGCAGTATTCTGGTTTTGCTGTTTGTGCAAAATGAGCTTTCCTGCGACAGACACCACGAAAATGCTGACAGGATCTATCGTTATGGCGTGAACATGACCATCGGTGGTATCAATAGCACTCAAACCACCTGCAATTTAGCAGTGGGTCCGCTTTTTCAACATGAAATGCAGGAAATTGAAGAGTATGTCCGCTGTGTTTATGCCGGGAATATGCTGGTGAAAGCCAATGAAAAAACCTTATATGAAGATAACCTGTTGATGATTGATAACAGTGTGTTCCGTGTATTTACATATCCTTTCTTATACGGCAACAGCACAGATGCTCTGGAAAGGCCTAATACTATTGTACTCACAGAAGATTTAGCCAGTAAATACTTTGGCAAACAAAATCCGATAGGAAAAGAGATGGAAATTGATAACGAAATCTACGAAATTACCGGGGTCATCAAAAATTTACCGGATAATTCTCATCTCAAATTTTCCGGACTCATTTCTTTGAATTCATATTTGCATACTAAGAACCTGGAAGAGATCTACTCACCGCGCGTTCTGGGCGGGGGTATGTCGTTTTTTACCTATTTTCTGTTCGCAGAAAACTTCACTCCCGAGGAGTTCTCTCAAAAATTTAAGAATTTCTACCAGAGAGAAATGATCGATATTGACAGAATCGAATATGTTGCAGTAGTAGAGCCGCTCACTGATATTTATCTCAAATCTACCATCAATCAAAGATTTTCGGATGCCAATCGCAGATTCCTGTTTGGTTTTGCTTCGATAGGTCTATTTATCCTGATCCTCGCATGTATAAATTATGTCAACATGGCAACTTCCAGAGCTGGCAACAGAACTCGCGAGATCGGCATGAAAAAGGTTCTGGGCGCAGAGAAAAAACAATTGATCAGCCAATTTCTGGGTGAATCTATCATTCTTTCTTTCCTGGCTTTGATCATTGGCTTTATTTTAGTGGAGCTTGTACTCAAGATAACTCCATTCAATGAATTGATAAATAAAAATCTGCAGATTGATCTTTTACATAACCCGATCCTGTTGGGAGGTTCGATTCTCATCACACTTCTGGTGGGATTTCTTTCCGGTTTATACCCGGCCTTCTATCTTTCTCATTTGAAACCGATCTCATCTTTGAAAGGTAGTTTAAAGAAAGACAAAGCTGGTCAATTTTTCCGTAATGCCCTGGTCTCATTTCAATTCATAGTTTCCATTGCTGCGGTTATTCTAACTCTTTTCATGCGACAGCAGATCGAATTCATGCAAAGACTCGATCTGGGTTTCCAGAAGGAAAATGTTCTGATGATCTACTCATCTAATGAAGAACTTATGCAGAAGTTTCCCGCTTTCCGAGATGCAATTTTGGACCATCATAACGTCGTTAGCGCAGGATTTTCCGGTTCAACAATTGGCAGAGGACTTTCCGGGCTGGCTTTCGAATGGGAAACCGAAAACGGAGAAATGGAAATTCATGCCAATCGAATGCTTTATGCTGACAAAAATTTCCTGGAAACAATGGGTATCCCGATTGTAGCTGGCACAAATTTTATCATTGATCGAACTCCGGAAGGTTCAATCGATTTCATCGTGAATGAAGCTCTTGTAAAACTCTTTGGCTGGAAAGATCCGATTGGAAAAAAAACACAATACGGACAGGTTATCGGTGTTGTAAAAGATTTCAGTTATGCTTCTGCCAGAAATGAAAT
>JAFGDR010000058.1 GCA_016932035.1 Candidatus Cloacimonadota bacterium | reverse complement strand
AATCCTTTTGTTTCTCAAACATGTATTCCAGAAAATCGCATATCGGTCTGTATCCGATTTTCTGGTAAATACTGTTTGAGGTAGGATTCGATAAATCAGTAAAAAGTGTGCAGAATCTCCATCCTTCGTCAAGCAGAGATTGGCTGAATGCTGCTACAAGATTGCTTGCATATCCTTGTCCGCGTTGTTCGGGTGGTGTGTAAACCATATTCACACACACTCCGTTTATGGTTGGCCTTGCCTTAGCAATGATGCTTACGGGATTCTCAGTTTCCCAGAAAGCAATCTCATTTTTCCCTATTTTTCTTTTAACAAAAGCTTCGACATTTCCGAGAGGATCTGCTGGTGTTGCTTCATGATGGAAAGCCCTGATCCATTCACAGATCAGTTCAAAATCTTTCTCAGCAGCAATTCTCATGTTACCTTTGGTCTTTGATGGGAATGAAACCTTTTCCAGCTTATAGATTCGTTCTGACATACCCGGTTTAACTGTTCCGTTCGTCAAATCTTGCCAGACCTTTGCAAAGTTCAGTGCAGTATCCTTCGAAGCAAGAACCCCAGGAATGCTTTGAGTCTTCAGCATCTTTTCTACGATGAGCTTGTAATGGTCGTTTGCGTGTTCATTTTTGCTGTACAGTAACAGTTTATGAGGTGGTGTACATACAGCAATGGTTTCAGGTTTTCCTTTATCTCGGATCTCAGCAAGAAATTTCTGTGGATAGATATCAGGATTATTTCTCAAGACCAAAGTAATACCGAGGATAAGGTTATTTTCTACCTCATTCTCAAGTAATACAGGCAGAGCAGATTCAAGAAATAAATCGACGTCCGAATATGCTACTAATCTCATTCTATACTTTTTTTGATCTCCATGCCCGGTGCATTATCAGGTCTCGGTTTGAAACCAAACTTGTTGTAGAAAGATTCCTTATATTCTGCACAGAAAAGCTGAATATCTCTGATGTTGTATTCATCGCATTTGGCAAGCAGACTGCTCATGATTTCTGTTCCGATTCCCTTCCTTTGATATTCTGGCATCACAATTACATCGAACAAGACAGCATGAAGAACACCGTCACACAGCATACGTCCGAATCCAACAAGCTTATCCTGATGATAAGCACTTACAGAAAACCAACTATTCTTGATTGAGATTATCAATTCTTGAGGAGTTGCTTTATAATCAGTGTTCCAGCCGGTTGACTGAAAGAGAGTGTAGTACTGATCAATATCGGGTAATGTGTTATTATACGTTATCTCTGACATGACTTCAGCTCTTCATTTTGTGGAAAGAAGATAATCTGCAGTAAGGATAAATTGAACCTCTCCGTTCTCCAGTATTGGATATGAGTATGTAGTCAAATAGTAATTTGCTCCTGATCCATCAACATCATAATATGGAATGCTCCATTCTGCTTTTTTACTCAGATATGGTTTTTTATACCAATTGCTATTTTCAGATGTCATGAAATTGTAAGCTGGATCATGGATTTTCTTAATATCATCACCATCTCGAAATACATAATACGTTTCGATAAGTTCATTACTCTCATCATAGGGTGCTGAAGCATATGCAGCTCCAAAGATGCGTGCGTTTCCAGATAAGAGCGAAGTGAGAACAGATGTTATGTCTCCTTCCTGTCTATCTGAGATTTTCACTAATTCCTGAGCTTTTTTTTGTACTTCAGCTTCGATCGTTGTTTGAGTGTCTTTGTACTCCAGCTTTTCACAGTAGGGGCACGTACATGCTGACATAACTACTATAACTACAGACAAAGTGAAAACGAAAGATATTGTTCGAAACATAGTGTCTCCACAGTGTAATTTTTTGATTAATAATAACCTACATGCGCTTATTACATCAAGTTTTATATATTTGAAATAAAAATTTCTTGCGTGGTTGTATTAAATATCAATTTTTGTTGCCATGCCAAAGAACATACTCATTACAGGTTATCCCGGTGTTGGAAAGACGACATTTATCAATAAGATCACGAAGCAGCTTTCATGCAAAATAGCTGGTTTCTATACTCATGAAATGATGGAGCAGGGCAGACGAACCGGATTCTATATTACCGATTTTGAGGGCAACCAGATGGTCATGGCTTCTGAGAAATCAGATTCTCCATACCGGGTGAATAAGTATGGGTTGAATATTGATGCGTTCGAAAAAATTGGTATTCCTGCACTGGAGCAAGCACTCACGAACGCAGACCTTATCGTGATCGATGAGATCGGCAGGATGGAGATGTTCAGTCAGACATTTTGTGACAAATTGCGACAGGTATTTGATTCAGACAAACCACTTCTTGCAACGATAAAAAGGATTGATTGTGAACTCACGAAGGAGTTAAAAGCGAGAGAGGATGTTCAGATCTTTGAGGTGACACAGTTCAATAGAGATACAATTTTTGATAAGGTTATCAATAAATTAGGAAAGGTATTATAAACTTGTTTTGCCAAGCTAGGGCTTGGTAAAAAGTTTCGATTCTCGAATCACACTCATATCGTTCGCTGCGATTAAAATCCTGTGTGGAAGAATTGGTTCGCAATGAAGTGTGAACCGCTATATCATAACTCGCAAATCCTTACTTTATGCTATTTCTGCTGCACTTTTTCAACACGCCATTCAATACCATATGTGTCACACCAGTCCTGAACCTCAGTATCGCCAAGTTGAGCTGATTTGATGTAATATTTATAACTATTCTCCCTATCTCCCAAAGAAAAATACGCCTGACCGAGACTATTTAAAATCCATATATTGTCCGGCTCTAAAGCATAAGCTTTTTTGTATGTGTCTACTGCGTGAGAATAATCACTAACTTTGCAGTAAATATTCCCTAAATACATCAAATCTAATATGCTTTCAGGATCTTGTTCTAGTACAAGATTATAATAGGTTATTGCGTTGGAATAGTCTTCCATTTTTTCATATACTCGTGCCAGGCAACCGATCTCATAAGAGGTTTCAGTATCAAGTTCCATCATTTCTTTGTAACATGCAATTGCTTCATCATAATATTCCATATTCTCATAGGTCATTCCAAGATTTATGTAAGCGCTAAAATCCTGAGAATCTATTTGCAAGGCTTTTTTATAATAAAACACAGCTTTATCATAGTCATGTTTTTCCTGGTAAATTTCGCCAAGTCCAACTATGGCGTATGAATACAGCGAATCTAATTCCAAAATCTTAGTATAACATTTGATTGCCTGTCCATAGTCGCTATTAATTTTATTTACAATACCTAAAATAAACCATGCAATTGTAGAGGTTGGATCAATTTTTACAGATTCTTCTAAATATGTTACAGCATTCTCAATATCATCATTGTAAAAAGCTTCTGAACCTTTTTCATATAAATCCAAAGCACTCAATTTATTTGTCTCTGTGATATAAGCTTTTTGCAGTTGCGCCTGCTTGTTTTTATCTTTTTCCTGCTCAAGTTCGGATCGCAGTCTTTCTATCTCAGCAAGTGCTGCATCTGTTTCTTTCCGGCTATCTTCAATTGCTTTCTTATATTCGTTGTTGTTAACGAGGTTCTCAAGCCTTTGTAACACGTCATTTTCATTAAGCTGGATTTCAGCTTTCAGCCAATAGGATTCGCCATTCCATTTTTCACCTACGATCTTGGTTTCAGTAATACCCGCAGAAATGACTTCAATATCCTGTTTTGTGAGCTCTTTCAGCTCATTGCTGATCTCGATCGTTTGAATTTCAAGTGATGAACTGATATACACGCCAACTTCTTCCAGAAGCAAACGTTTAACTTGTTCCAAAGCGATAGCCCTTGCACTCAACTTGCTGTCTGCTTCCCCTGCCTGATAGGTATAATCCCGAACAAAGGTTTTTGCAGAGAGGGAAAATACAAAAAAGATCATGAGCAACAATATTATAATTTTTTTCATAGAAAACTCCTTATGAAGCTATAGAAATATATCAGTAATTTTCAATTTGTCAAAGTATTATTTTCCGAAGATGATACTTTTGGAAGTAGCTTGAGAATAATAAGTTTAGAATGTGTATGTGATCGCTGGATTCTCTATTTTTTCTTATTAACTTCCTTTATTAATTGCCGAGCTTTCTTATGACCCAATTCCGCAGCTCTCTGAAGATTTTTTAATGCTTTATCGTTATCACCCAGATTTTTGAAAACAAAACTGAGTTGGAAGTATGCAGCCGAATATCGTGGTTTCATTGCGATAAGTTTTACCAGTGTTTCCCGCGCTTCCTCATAATTACCTATTTGATTTTGAATGATCCCGAGTGTAAGAAGTCCATTCGCATAATTCGGATTTGATTTGATTGCTTCGAGCACAAGCTCTTTTGCATGCTGCCTGTCACCTTGCTGTTCATAGACCATCGCAAGCCCGACCAAGGTTCGAGGATCGTTCGGTTTTAATTCAAGAGCTCTTTCATAGTTTCCGATCGCTTCATCAAAATTATGTTTCATGCCATAGCAGAGACCGAGTCCTGCATAGATGCGGGGATCGTCAGGATTATATTCTTTAGCTTTCATTAGGTTATCGATAGCTTGATCAAAATTTCCGTTATCTTTTGCAGAAACACCTTTCTGGAACCAGTATTCAGCAGCGAGTTTGTTATTCTCTGCCAGGTATTGTGCCTGCAATTCTCTTTTCTGCTGATCGATCTTACTTTGATTGACCTGGATCTCGTATTCCTTCTCTTTTACTTTATCATCTGCAAGCATGTCTTTATGACTTTCAAGCTCATCCTGCTCTTGTTTAAGTGCTTCATTCTCCTGCTGGAGTGCAGCTAATTTTTTGTTTAAATCATCAATCTGGGCAAGCGCTTCATCTGCGCGTTTGCGTGACTCCTCAAGTTCTTCTGCCCGTTCCTGGTCCTGCACCACATCATTCAGCCGTTCAAGCACATCGTTTTCATCAACGATGATCTCTGCTTTTATAAAGTAATGATCACCTGTCCAGTCCTCTTCAATGATGGTAGTTTCAGTAATTCCAGCGGAGATGACTTCGATATCCTGAGTAGTCAGTTCTTTTATCTCATCACCGATTTCGATAGTTTTATTCTCGAAGGAAGTGCTGATATATACACCGATTTCTTCAAGGAGTAGACGCTTCACCTGCTCGAGTGCAATTGCTCTTGCTGTTATCTTGCTGTCCGCTTCACCTGCACGATAGTTATATTCCCTCATGAATGTTTTTGCACCAAGACAGGTAACGAGAAAAATAAAAGTTGTAATAATAAAAAAATTTTTCATAGAATGACTCCTCATTTATAATTTAGGATTTAAAAGGTTAGTATCTTGTCAAGAAATTGACCTAAACCTTGTAACCTTTTTCTCATTTTTACGTTATAAAGGTACATGAAACATGGAAATGATGAACGTGTCTGAAAAAAAGCTCATTTTGAAAGCGAAAAAAGACATCTCCGCTTTTGGAGAAGTGTATCAGAGATATTTTCCAAAGATCAATAATTTTGTGTATCATAGAGTGAACGATGACGCTGCGCGTAACGAGATCGTGTCTAATATTTTTTATAAAGCAATGACGAATATTGGTCGATATCGTTTCGTTAATGAGAAAAAATGCTCCTTCTCTTCCTGGCTCTATCGGATTGCGGTGAACGAAACCAATCAATATTTCAGGAAAGAAAAGCGAAATCAGCAGATGAAGGATAAGTTGCGTGAAAAGCAAACAATCCAAGGCAAGGAACTCATGGATCTTGATTATCAATCATTAAAAGAAGCAATCCGTCAACTCGATCTGTATGAGCAGAACCTGATATCACTCCGCTTCTTTGAGAAGATGAAACATAAAGAGATAGCTGAGATCCTCAAACAGAAAGAAGGAACAATTAAAGTACAAGTACATCGTTCATTAGAAAAGTTACGAAACTTTTTACAGGGAGATATATCCTATGAAGAAATTTGAAGAAACCTTAGACAAGATCGAAGTGCCAATCCTCAAAGCTGAGATATTTGAACATGAACTTCAATCTCAGTTAATAAACCGATATTTCAATTCCACAAAACGGGTCTATGCCAATCTTCGATGGGCAGTTGGATTCGCAGTCCTTTTTTTTGCAGTTGCCCTTACACTGGTTATAAGACCACAGTTTGCACTCAAAGCTCATGAGATCACGTTTCGCGCATCTGCTGGTTCAGCTGTGAAACCAAAGACAACAATGGAATTGATTGATTGCCTGAAATACACATCTATCAGGAATCCTTCCATCCGAGATGATATCGATCCGGAAAAATATCGAGAAGATAAAGCATACGTGATCCGTAAATACAAATCCCATGAAAATAACGATGCAGTGCTGATCGTGTCAGAGTTTGATGCACAGCATGCACAACTTGCTTATAATAGAACATTTTAACAAAATGGAGGTATAACCAAAATGAAAAAGCTGAAA
Organism: Candidatus Cloacimonadota bacterium; assembly: GCA_016932035.1. Taxonomy (NCBI): domain Bacteria; kingdom Pseudomonadati; phylum Candidatus Cloacimonadota; species Candidatus Cloacimonadota bacterium. The sequence continues at coordinate 30,630 of JAFGDR010000058.1, read as the reverse complement.
CTCATTGCATCACTTGGATTTATGGTCCTTTTGATCGCAGCTGTATTACCACTCTCAGCGGAAGAAGAGGGGAAAGCATTTGTGGGTATTTATCCCAGAGATATCTGGGATTATGAAGATGTAGGTGTTGAATATGGCATTATTGTTAATGGTGTTGTCGATGATACGCCGGCACAGGAAGCAGGCATGATGAGCAAGGATATTATCCTTGAGATGGATGGAACAAAACTCTTCAACCATGACCAGTTCACAAAAATGCTTAAGATGTACAAACCCGGGCAAAAAGTTAAGTTTAAAATTTACCGTGACGGTGATGAAAAAACGATCAAACTCACACTAGCAAACAAAGCAGATTTCGAACCTAAGCCGGAATATAAGGCATACCTTGGTGTGTATCTTTCCGATATGAAAGAGAAAGAATACCAAAAGAAAGGACTCAATACCAATTATGGCGTTTTGATCTCTGATATCGTTAAGGATGGACCCAGTGCTGATGCAGGAATACTCGAAGGAGATATCATGCTCGATCTTGCAGGTCAGCATGTCTATACGTCAGACCAGATCAGCAAAATGCTGGTTGGCATGGAACCGGAGCAATCTGTTACTGTTGATATTTTCCGCGATGGAGAGTATAAAACATTCAATGTTGTACTTGGAAAGAAAGAGATCAATAAAAAAATCTTCGGAAATTTTGATTGGTTTGATAAACCAAGTAATGTATATGTGTGGAATTACAAAGACAAGGATGGCAAATGGCTCGGATTGCAGGTGGATGAACTTGATGACAAAGATGGTTTGTTGATAAAGAAAATATACGAAGGCTCTCCAGCAGCAGGATCATTACTTAAGGAAAAGGATGTTATTGTTGAGATCAACGGTATAATGGTTGATGATATTAATGATATTTCTATGATCCTTGATGATGTTGAAGTTGATAATGACGTGGTCCTCGAAGTACTACGCGATGGGGAAGTGATAACAGTCAATACCAAAGTTGGAGAGAAATCCGATTTTGCTGACCAACTGCAGATTTCCATTGATAACGGGCTGATGAAAATGTATATCGATGGAGATGAAAAAAAGATCCTTGATTTTGAAAATATTATGCAAAAGATAGAACAAGGAATGGAAGAAGGGGGCGTTAAACTGGATGCAAAATTGGATTCACTGCATGAAAAATTAAAAAAACTAGATGTCGATGTGTTACGCATCGAAGATAGCGGAGCAATCTAAGGGGATACACACAAAGATAGCTCGTTTCTCCCAAAAGCCCTTTGAATGAAGGGCTTTTTATATAACATGAAGGCGATAATGCGCATTATCGCCTTCGGTGTTTGTATATTTTTTGTGTATTATTCTTCGATCTTGTAAATCGTATCGAGGATCGTGCCATCAACCCATTCAACAACTGCGACTGCTTCATCAGAAAGTTTTGGTTTTACCGGAATACCGCACATATCATCGACCTCATCTTTAATGTCACGAATATCTCTTATCGGAAGTCTTGAATTCCTTGTTGCTTCAATCAGATCAGCTCTCAACGGATTAATGGCTATACCTCGTTCTGTTACGATAACATCGACCAAGTCACCAGGTGCCACAAGTGTAGTTACTTCATCCTTGATCACCGGAATTCTATCTCTAAATGACGGCGCAGCGATCATGGTGCATTTTGCCATCATACAGTTCTGGAATCCACCAATACCGTGTAGCATTCGTCCATCACTGTGAGTCACGCAATTCGCATTGAAGTTAACATCAACTTCTGTACTACCGAGTACAATCACATCCATCATTTGAACGAGGTTACTTTTTGCATGATAATCGTAACTTTCACGAACATCAATTGGTATGTGTCTGGGATTATCTCTCAGAGAAACGATCGCTTCTAAGCCAAAATTTTGTCCGTCAAAGATATAATCGGTACGACCGTTATTCATCATATCTACAAGATATTTTGTACTTCCCCCGATCATACTTCTTGCCTTGATGTCTTTTTCAATCATCATATTATTTACAAAATCGGTAAATGCTAATGATACTCCACCGGCTCCTGCCTGAAAGCTCATTCCGTCTCTGAGAATACCAGCTGCTTCAACAAATTTTGCAGCATATTCGGCAATGAGCAAACGGTCAGGGCTTTTTGTAATTTTTGTCGTGCCGGATACTATTTTTGAAGGATCGCCAATCTCATCAACAACAACAACGAAATCCACCTCGTTGCCCATTATTTCCCATGGGTAACAGGGGAAATCAAGCAACGTATCTGTGACAATAATCGTCCGGTCTGCAATCATGGAATCAACTTTAGAAAACGACATTGGACCAAAAGGATGTTTTCCAAGAACACCGTTTGCATTACCCGTCATGTCTGAAGCTGAAGCAGCAAGTACTGCAATATCAACATGGATTTCACCATCGGCAATAGCACGATATCTGCCGCCATGACTTCGTAAGTATCCAAGTCCTTTCATCTTGCCACGGCTGCAAAAATCTCCAAGAGGTCCGTTCAAGCTGCCTTCAATATGATGAACAACACCGGATTCAAGATGTTTTATGATCGGCGCATGGCAGGGAAAAGCAGCGCTTGGTAGCCAAACAAGATCTTTTATGCCAAGTTCTGCTGCAATTTCGAAGATCCAATTCGCAACATAATCTCCATTTCTGAAATGGTGATGTGTCGAAATGGTCATGCCGTCTTTCAAACCTGATTGTATGAGTGAATCTTTAAGAGAACCTACGACCTTATTGCAATCCATCGGATAATCTATGATAGTTGGTACTCGGGGTGAAGCACCTTTGTGGTTAGGTCTGTATTTTCCAACTCCCATAAAAGGCATAACTTTTTTGCCGTTTACGATCGTGGGTACGAGACGTCCGGCTGCATTTTTTACAAATTTATCTGCTTTTTTCATTTGATCATACCTCCGATCTTTGCCATTTTCAAAACTTTTTGAGCTTGCTTTACAACCGGCGCATCGATCATCTTACTTCCCAGAGAAACAACTCCTTTACCTTCCTTTTTGGCAGCATTGAATGCATCGATAATACTCTCTGCTTTTACCAGTTCTTCTACAGTAGGAAGGAATGCTTTATGGATTACCCTGATCTGGCGAGGATGGATACAACCTTTACCATCAAAACCAAGGGCTTTTGCCTGTTTGACATTCTCGTACAAACCTTCCATGTCATTCACATCTGAGAATACTGTATCAATTGCCTGTTTACCAGCAGCTTTTGCAGCGTTGACAACCATACTTTTTGCAAAGAAACATTCATCTTCACTTTTTGATCGAGTCACTCCGATGTCTGCTGTATAATCCTCAAGTCCAAGTGCAAGTGCAACAACATTCTCTGATGCACCTGCGATCTCATATGCATGCATAACTCCTTTTGCAGATTCGATGATCGGCATAAGAAAGACCGGCTTTTTGGATTTCTTACATTCGGCAATTTTTGCATCAACATCGATAACCTGCTGGGCTAATTCACATTTCGGGATCAGTATGACGTGAACATTTTCATTAATGATCTCTTTTATATCTTCAAATCCAAGCGGAAGCTGATTGATGCGCACCATTCGTTCCGCACCTTTGAAATCAACTGTTCGAAGAGCATTTCGAACGAGTATTCTCGCTGCATCTTTTTCATCGGGATGAACCGAATCCTCGAGATCAAGAATAAGGGCATCTGCGTCATGTAAGCCGGCATTTAGCATCAGTTTTGGGGAATTGCCCGGAAGGTATAGTCGAGATCTTCGAAGTGCATCCTTCGAAGATTTATATTCGCAATGAGCCTTCATCTCGGGAAGGTAGGATTTAGATATGGATGGATCAGCTTTCTTGAGTGCACCTTCAATACGAGCAGCGATAACAAAGTCCAGCGCTCCCTGATCTTCGATTTTAATTTTTGCATTTTTAATGCCAAAGAAATTCAAAACATCCTGCGCAAGCGCTATGATATGATCTCCAAAAAAATCTTTAATCTTGCTGATGAGCTCTATATCCAACCCGCTATCTGTAAGCTCGATTGTTACCAAGCAGTCAGAGCGGATCTTCGGACCATAATTTCCGGCAGATGCTATCTTTGCCATATTAACTCCTTAATGAAAAATAGTTGCTGAAAAATTTTAATTCGTCATGAACCATAATGTACAATTATTTGGTCAACCTTTTGTAGTGTTCCTTATCATATAAGCATTTATTGATTATTTATGTTTCCTTGATGAGGATTTTTTTATTTATATGTATTTGGATGATCCAGAGTACGATCATCCATAGATTCGCAATTATAAGAATATACCCGAAGAAAATGATTGGTCTGAATAAAATTGCTGATATGATCATGAAAAATGCCTGAGCAGTGGGACCGATCCAGAACCAAAGGAAGACCATGACTTTGTTCTTTTTATAGTACGTTTTTTGATCGTACACTTCTCTTTTTTCCAGATTGAAGAGCTGAAGGTGGGAATAGCCAAGATACAATGCGATAAGTATCTTATCCATGATCCTGCCCTTCTCATGCTTGATTTTTCTCAATTCTTCTTTGAAATGCCTCTTTTCTTCCCAAGTAGATTTGATCATCCCAAGACCATGAGCCATGAACTCGACACGGTAATAATCCACAATTATCGAATGGAAGATCCAGCTAACAGCAGAAATGGCAAGTAGTGTCCAGTGTGAGATATTAATAGAAAAAGGCACCTGGTATCCTGCATGCGCTAGTCCAATCCCATAACCGATGAAAACTGCCACGCCGACCGAGTAATCTGCAAAACCATCGACGATCCTGCCAACGGGAGTACCATTCTTCTTCAATCGAGCGATCATACCGTCAACACAATCCAGCACAAGGCAGAAAAAGTGCAATCCACCGCCGATAATGAAAAATATCGGTTTTCCAAAGGAATAAATAAATCCGCTGATAAGACCTGTAATGATTGTCATCAGGGAGACCTGGTTTGGTGTTATATTCGTACGATAGATCATCTTGACGAATATAAAAGCTATAGGACGGAGAATATAGAGGGTCAATGTTTCATCAAAAATGGTGTGCTTCAGAGATGTTCTGAACTCACGTAGAACCTTCTGGTTATATTCTTTGATGTTGTTGACATTTACTTTTTTTGCCATTTCGAACTATCTTTCCTTTTTAAAACCTTTTATATAAAATACGAATCCGGAATTCGTCATATCAACTACAGAATAACAAGATCGATTTTTACGATCTTCCTGCCCATGCTGATATAAAAACATTTTTCAACATAATCGTAATCTGAAATATAATCTATCTTCTCGTCAAATACTTCTTCAGCAATCACATCCCCTTTGTCTGCAAGGATCAGTCTCACTGCATTTTTATTTGATAAAAGATAATAATTTTGTTCAAGTCGACCATCACGAAGGTAATCAATAGGAATGACCTGCGGTGTTTGTTTACTATACTTTTCCTGAACTACAGGCTTGACTTTGTGCCACTCGATCTCCCCATTAGCTTTATCCAGCAAGGAATGGTTTCCTTTTGAATCTATGACAAGAAGTTTCTCGTCACGGAACGACTGAACATCCTGAATATCTCCATCAAATTGTTCTTTCCATCTAAGTTGGAAGGTGTTCTTTTTCACGCAGGTTATTTCATCTCCAGTAATGATGTAGATATTTTCCGCATCAAAAATTGGCGGCATTGTTATCTCAGCCGGACTTAACCACTGCCAGTCTCTTACTTCGAAGCCCGGGAACGGCATATTTTGCAGGAGTGATCTGTAATCAACCAGACTCATTTTTTCACTGATAACTTCTTTTCCACTACTGAGAAGTCCCTGTCCCCACTTGCGTCCAAAAAGCACGTAGGCAGTTGCGATAATGATGACGATCAGCATGATCCGTCCGGTCATTCTGGAATTAAACCTGAATTTTCTGCGGGGTTTATAATGAGAATGCATGTCTGAAGCGGTAATTCGAATAAGTGGTATTGATTTTTCCTCAAAAAGAGTGTTTATATCTTGAGTGAAATTATCTTTATCAAAACGTGAAGCATCAATATTTTTTGCAGCTGTGAAAGGTAGGATGAAGATATCTGTATCTTGTTCGAGATCGATTGTCAGTACTTTTATCTGCAGATCACCTTCTTTGATGCCAAGCATGGGAACATGAAATGATTCTTTGAAGTTTTTCTGAATATCCAATCCTACCGGGAGTAATGTATCGGTGAAGGCGTAGATTATCAAGCGGCCGGTTTGCACGAAATATACTTTATTGTTCTTGATAACACAGATAACAGCAGACATTTCGAATTTGCATTTTTCCCTATTGAAAAAAGCAGTAAGATGCCAGTTCATTTCCCGAATTGCATTCTGGAGTCTGGATTTTATATCATAGGATGTATCGAAAAAATTTTCTTTAAATACATTGAGAAGGATGCCGATTGCCTGTTCTGATTTTTCGGTTTGCTCATAGGAGTTCAGTATCAGCGCTACTTTTTCCTGCGTTTTCTCATAAAAGTCAGAATAAATATAGTTACCGTCTTTTATGGAGTACTGCTTTTGAATAGTAAAGAATTTATCGCTCATTTTTTCAGCAATCTCAACACAGCTTTGAATAGGATCTTATTGCTCATAAGCATGTTCGTATATGAAGCATTTGCCATCGGACAGTAGCATTTTTCCTGGCGGATCAGCTTTCGTTCATCTTTGAGTAGCTTACTAGTTTTCCAGAGTTTTTTAAAATTGTAATTGTGTTCTTTTACATTTCCAATCACGACTGCTTTGATACAGCAAGGCCATACATCTCCATTCGGTACGATCTGTGCAGAGAGAATTCCCGCATAACAAGGAAGGATTCGATGCTTATCTTTCAGGATTTTTTTAACCATCTTATAATACTCGATACGGAAGGTTTGGGTTATTTTATTGAAACCCTTGAAAGGAGTCGTTCTTATCTTATGAAGGAGAAAGTCGATTGCTTGAGAGTAATCCATGACATTTGGAGTAATATCCTCATTCATTGTATCGAGTTCGACCCGATTCTCAGCTATTTCCGTAATATATGAGTCTGGATGGAGGTCCATTATACTGCCTGAAATTTCTCTGAATCGTCCGACATTGAATTTTGATATAACCGTATGAATGCCCACATTCACATTGCACAAATCGATCTTTGTGATTCCCTCGAAGGTCTGTAATGCTTTTTTATAAGCATCGGGCACACCACGTATTTCGGAATCGCGTTCTTCAATATCATCTATTGAAACATTGATCACGATATTACTGTTCGGGCAATTCTCTGCGATTGCGCGAACGCGTTGAGGTATTTCTTTGCACAGCAGTCCGTTTGTAGGAATGTTGATGATACTCGGTCTGGATCTTTTGTACATCACATTAATGATCTCTTCAAGATCTCTTCTCAGGAATGGTTCACCGCCGCTAATCGTGATCCAGTATGCTGCTTTTCCTATAGATCGAAATATTTTATCATACTCATCGACAGAAAGTTCATCGCTTTTGATCTTATAGATATTACAGGTTTTACATCGGGAATTACAGCGATATGTCACACTAACTGTATAATTGACCGGCAGCAGGATCTTTTGGTAGAGATGTCGTGAAAGACGGAGGAAAATAAGTTTGAGGAGTAGTTTTATGCTTTTCATTTATGACTTACTTAAATCTTTTGTTGATTCCGAGATTTCCCATTTGTATGGGATCTTCTTCAATATTTTGTAATCATACCAGCCGAGGAAACGTCCCCAAACTTCGAGAAGCATTGTGTAAATAATTTTCAGATCCTTGATTGGATTGAGGGAGAATTCTTTAAGTGTTAGTCCGATAATCAAACCGGAATTCTGAGAGATGACTGTATAGTCCTGGTTATCCTGCAACCATAAATGCCCGGTATAAATACGTCTGCGTTGTTTAATAAAATCTGCTGCATTTTCCGGTCCCTTGTTGTGCACGATTGCATCTGGAATATATTTGAGTTTGAGTCCATGATGTGTGATGATAGATTCGATACTTGCTTCATCGACCGGGCTGTGTTCTGGTATTTCTTTCACGAGATTTCTGAAAGAAGCCATTTCTCCCAATTTAGGAGAAACCATAGCCATCTTATGATGTAAACGCCACATCATGCATACGGCAAATCCAATAAAACTTTTTGGATTATTGATGGGTTCCGGACGTCCGCCGGTCATACCGATTGTTTCATCGACATAGGGCGCAGCGAGTTTCTCGATCGTATCTTTTGCGGGAATCGTATCAGCACTTTCTATGATGAGCACATCACCGGTTGCTTCTTTCAGAAAGAGATTAATTGCCGAGGATTTACCCTTTCGCTCTTTCTGAACAACAAGTTTTATACGAGGATCTTTTTTTTCAAATTCACGCACGATCTCATCGGTCCGATCAGTAGAAGCGCTGGATACCACGATGATCTCTTTGAGTTTGACTGTTTTAAAAATCTGTGCTTCCACAGCTTCAAGAAGCTGCCTGATATTTTTTTCTTCATTATAGGCAAAAATGCCCAAACTCACATTAATCATTGTTCTTTTCCCTATGCATGATAGCATCGAGGATGCCGTTCACAAATTTTTTTGACCGTTGCCCTGAGAAATCCTCAGCCAGTTCGATAGCTTCATTGATCGCTACTTTTCCCGGGATATCAGTATATTCGATCTCCATAACGCCAAGACGCAGAACACATTTCTCCAGGATATTGATCCTGTCAAACGACCACTTTTTTGAAAATTTCTTTATGAGTTCATCAATTTCGTTGAGATGAAGGTATGTTTCTTTAACCAAATCTATGCAAAATTGCTTATCCTCAAGAGTAAAAGTTACGTCGCTAACTGATATTGCTTCGGTGAATTTCTCGTCTAATAAGTCGTCGAAAGAAAGGTGGTCTTGCGGTATCTCTTCAAAGTGAAGTCCATACAGCATTTGCACCGCAATTTCTCTGGCTTCTCGTCGTTTCATGTCTCACCTTATCAAAGAATGATAAGTCCCTGTCAAGTACATATGTTGTCAATAAAAAAAGGGAAGCATATGCTTCCCGAATAGAATGTTATGAATTTCTTTTTATTTAATAGTGAACTATTTATAAAGTCAACTGAAAATGAAACAGATATTTGGTAAGTTATGAGTATGTTTCAATCGAATATTATTGTTTTTAATTATGCAATATATCCTTGGGTAATGAATATAGAATAGATAATAATCGTATTAATATATGACGGTTAATTCAATATAAAATAACTAATGTATTGAAATAATAATAACTTATTTAACTAGGATTATCTTTTCAGTTTTATATGGTTTTCCTTCAATAGATAAACTTATCAGATATATACCATTTGATATACTATCTCCTTTTCTATCTTTAGCTTGAAATTCAAGAAAATATTCTTCATCTGACGGAATTAATAATTGATTATACTTCTTTATCAGTCTCCCTGTTATGTCGTAAACGGAAATATCAACTCGTTCCGTCTTCTCTAAAGTTATGCAAATAGAAGTAGTTTCAGAAAATGGATTTGGTGAAGCAGAAAAATTATATATAATTGGATTGTTATTTTGACCTGGTGTTTGTATATCAGGGATTACCACTTGTGCAATTGTATTGTATTGATCTATGTTTCCACTGAAATCGATCATTTCAAGCCAATAGTAATAAACATTTCCAGGATGAATTTTTGCAGTGTAATCGTTATAGGAATATACATGAGTAAGTGTAGTTGAACCATATCCCTCAATTAAAGAAGATATTCTAATTGCTGTAAAGAGATCATTTATTGAATTACGATATATAAACCATCCCAGCACATCATTTTCAGAAAGAGTAGTCCAATCTATTGAGATATAATTAGATCCGTATTCATTATAAGTATATGATGCAGTAAAGGAACCTGATAAAATTTCTGCTGGAAGTGTTGATTCATCCTGTCCAAAAGCCAGTGCAAGGTTTGATCCAAATATTGGCCCCCCTTCTTCATCATATCTATAATTTACTCCCTTACTTCCATCCGCATTTTCAATCCCTATTGAACAATCATTTTGTGTTGAATCATATGTGCTTTCATCATCATTATACATTATAAATATGTTACCATTTTTAAATATCACAACTTGAGCAGTAATATACTGTGTTCCTTCCAAATTTGGATAATGCCAAAATGTAATAATTGACCTATCTGATAATCTCGAGATTCGGATATTTACATCTGCTGATGAATCGCTATCATAATCAAGGTTATCCCAACACCAGGCAATCATATTATTATAACCAAACAAAGCGCTTGGAATTCTTTGAAAAGTATATGCATGCCAAGGTGTTGGATCATCTCCAAAACCAATTGTACCATTTGTACTTAAATACATCTGAGTATAATTAATCCCAAAAAAATTAAAATTTGATGAATCATCGAATATATTTATTAGATTGGTGTGACCATTATCTTCATTTCCATTAACAAAGTCAGTATCAGCAATCAAAGTTCCTTCGTTTGAACCACCTGTCTGATTAGGATACCAGCTATATGTTGGGTGTGATGTGGCAAGTGTAGCAAGACTATTGGCAAAATAATATCCTCCCTCTTCGTCACCTCCACCCCCAAAGTAATTTTGAACTCCTTCACCTTCAAGATCAGAAATATGAGTACCCCTATTAGAGTACACGGAAAGTGTGGCTATCTTCGAACCAGTTGAAGTCGGCTCAAATAAAACCTCGAAAGTTATTGATTCTCCATTATCTAGAGTGACTGGATATCTGTTTAAATCATCTAGAGAGAATTGATCACTGTTTGTTCCACTAATACTAACAGAGCTGATAGATAATTCTCCACTTCCAATATTTTCGACGGTGAATGTTTGTGGGGAGGATGCATTACATCAACATCCTCATAATTCTTTTCAGTAGGTGTTAATTGTAGCATTGGACCTGAAATAGTATAATGAAGTCTAATATCAGGTGGGTATGCACACATCGTGCCCCATGATGTGGGGAATGATCCATCTTGACCTTTATAAATAGCTCGATATTGATCATAGGTATAGTAAAAATTGAATTTATCTTCTTCAGGCAAAGCAACACCGTGATGATTCTGATAGTAAATTACAAGATTATCAATACCATTGTAACTAAAGGGAGTATCAAGGGTAATATCAAACCAGCCACTACCATTCCAGTAAATTGTGCCATCATAAACTTTTGTATAAGTTGTTGTGTCTTCATAATCTCCGTTTGAATAAGTATCATCAGAAGTATGTTTCATAAAGATTTTCTGGTTATATCTAGTAGTACCTTCAATCCACAGAGTTCTATAAGAGATTTTAGTAATATCAAACGATAAACCAATATCTTTTCTAGGATAAATTGTTCTTGTCCAGCTATAATCATAAGTAGAATAAACAGGAACATACCAGGTTAAATATTCCCCTATTCCAATTTCTACATAATCACCAAAAGTGTTTGAAAACAAAAGAAGTAATGTAATAAATATTAAAATAATAATTTTCACTTTTTAATCCTCCTATTGTTAAATTATCCTATCATAAATGTCTCTATATTATACTACTTATAAGACATAAAATAAGAATAACTTTCAATGTGTGATAACCTTAAGTAGGATCATTAAATAAAAACATATTCTCATCAAATCTCGGTCTCTATTTTCCATAACGATTTTAATTATTTATTTGTCAAGATTTACATTAATTGGGTTCAAAAAGCTAATAGTTCAATATTAATTTGACATAAAAATACTTGCCATCAACACTCAAACGATCATGGAAAAAGAACAGAAGAAGGAACAGATGCAAAAGATATATGTGTTCGACACGAATGTGGTAATTCACGACCCATCGGCAATTTATGCATATCCTAAAGATAAAATTGTCATTCCTATTACCGTTATCGAGGAAACCGACCAGTTCAAAAAAGGGCTGGATGAAAAAAGCAGGAATGCCCGTCAATTCAGCAGAATACTCGATGGATTGCGTAAGCAGGACTCACTTGCCAAAGGAGTAAAATTAAAAAACGGCGGCATTCTCCAGGTCTCACTTGCCCATAAAGTAGATGGAGATGTGAATGATATTCTTATCACCGATGTAAACGACAACTTGATCCTCGGTACTGCTTACAAGTTCCAAAAAGAAAATCCCGACAAAGAAGTTATCATGGTTTCCAAAGACGCCAATGTGCGCATCAAGGCGGATGCAATCGGGCTGAAGGCGATCAACTATGAAGCTGAAACAATCAACTTTGAAGAACTTTATACCGGCGTTCTAAAAAAAGAAGTGACCGGATCGGAAGTGGATGCTTTAAAAAAAGAGCAAGAAGTGAAAAATTCCTTCGGACTATCATTTTATAATCAATTCCTTCTATTATATGAAAAAGATAAATTTCACCACAATGTGATTTTGAAATACCATAAGGACGAAGATGTCGTACGACCCCTTAAGTTCTACAAAGGAGAACCAATCTGGGGAGTGAAAGCGCTCAATCCGGAACAGGAAGCAGCATTTGATATCCTCCTTGATGATTCTATAAAAATCGTTTCACTCATCGGCATTGCAGGTACGGGGAAAACACTTCTTGCACTTGCTGCAGGTTTGCAGAAAACAATTCAGGAAGAAAAATTTACAAAACTCATTGTCACACGTCCGATCTTTCCACTCGGTAAAGATATCGGATATCTGCCGGGTTCAAAAAAGGAAAAATACAATCCTTGGATGCAACCGATATATGACAACATGGAAATCCTCCTCCAGAGCCATGAGCAGGAAGATGAAAAAAAGGAAAAGGGTAAATTTGGACGAAAACGCACATCCTCTCTCGATGAGTTTCTGGATTATGGATTTATCGAACTTGAACCCTTGACTTACATTCGCGGGAGAAGTCTGCCAGACCAATTCATGATCGTTGATGAAGCGCAAAACCTGACACCCCATGAGATGAAAACCATTATCACACGAGCCGGCGATCGAACAAAAGTGGTGTTGACCGGCGATCCATACCAGATCGATATACCCTATCTGGATTCTGAAAGCAATGGCTTGAGTGTGGTGGTCGAGAAATTCAAAGATGAGAAACTATCCGGTCATGTGACGCTGGTCAAGGGCGAACGCTCTGTACTGGCTGAGATGGCTGCAAAATATTTATAAAGGATTCATTATGACACGAGAAGAAGCACTTGAATTATTGAAACAACACCTGAAGAACAAGAACCTTCGGAAGCACTGCCTGGCTGTGGAAGCTGCAATGGCTCATTTTGCACGATATTTCGAAGAAGACGAAGAGATGTGGGCACTTGCCGGTATGCTCCATGACCTTGATTATGAAACAACGGTGAATAATTTTGTACGGCATGGTAAAGATTCAGTTGAACTGCTCAAAGACAAAGGACTCGATGAGAAAATACTGTATGCGATCGAAGCACATCCTGGGCATGTGGAGAGAAAATCGAATATGGATAAGGTTCTCTATGCAGTTGATTCATTAACAGGACTTATCGTTGCAGCAACGCTGATGCATCCAGATAAAAAAATATCATCATTAGATACAAATTTTGTGATGAGAAGATTCAAAGAAAAACGCTTTGCAGCAGGTGCAAATAGGGAGCAAATCAAAACCTGTGAGGAATTCGGTATGTCTCTCGAAGATTTTATCGACCACACACTGCAAGCAATGGCAGGTATCGAGAAGGAATTGGGATTTTGATATTTATAGCTCACGGATCGGCGCGTGTGAGTACGAATATAGAATACTGTAAAATGCAAATAAGTTGACGGAAAAAGGTATTATTTTATTGGAGAGTTAAGGAGATAAAATGATCCGGGAAAGAAAAAGAGTTGTCACAGTAATTTCGCTATTATTTTTCATATTCATATTGTCTTTTCATAACTATGCAGGAGAATTTCAAAAGGGAATAATGTGCGGATTAAATTTTCCCTCATATATACTAAAAGACAGTTACTATCATTATTTATCGGTCGGTTCAGCAGGTTCGAGTACTTCGCCCTCGTTCATATGTGGTATTGTATTTTCATACATTGTACATGATCTCATAAGTTTTAACACAGATTTGCTCTACGCAGTGAGAAGATATAATGTTAAGTATGAGAATCATGTATATGGAAGTGGAGATTACTATTCCCAATTGAGTAAATGGGATGGATTTCAGGAACTTCATTATTTAGAAATACCGTTTTATCTTCGAACAACTCTTTCTCTTTTCGGTAAAGAGATATGTAAACCTTACGCTGGATTGTATTATGCTAGACTTCTCAGCCGATTATATGAGTATTCTTTTTCATATGAAGCTTCAAACGCTGATGGCGAGATCACAGAAAGGTATGAGAAAAAAGTCGATGATAAACTTCAATATGTAAAAAAAGAGGATGCTGGCTTTTTGATTGGTGTGCAGGTAAGTTTATCAACAATATATAAGCCAGTATATCTTGATATAAGAGTGACGAAGAGTGTTAACAAAATAAACGAAAAATCGGTTACGGGCGAGGTGAGTAACCTTAGCGCTATCTGTTTTATAGGTATAGTATTATAAAGGGCACTAACATGAAAAGCAAGATGTTTTTTTTATTATTGTTTTCGGCAGTCGTACTTTGTACGTGTAGTTTGGAATATAAATATGATGGCCCAATCGGTCTTTACCTTCCTGATGAAGCAGAATCTCAAGAAGATACGATTTATGTCGATACACTTAACTGTATAACATTTAGTTTTTGTGTATATGAAACAGAGGGGCAGGTACAGGTCGCAACCACTGAAGATTTTTCTAATTTACTCTTCGACAGCGAATGTCATGACTATGTTTATTATAATGTGAATTTGGTAAGATATATTGAAATTCCAATTGAAAAGTTTACGATTGGACAAACATACTACTGCCGTTTGAGGATGATTGCCACAATAGGATTTCTCTCAGTTCCGGAATGGAGTGACTGGTCACCGGTCGGGTATTTTGCGTTAGCCTTGTCTGAAGAAAGGAACAATTAAGAAATTTTGTATATTTTCTACGGACCATAATCCAGCGGATAAGGTTTTTGCAGGTTTTTACATAACCACAGATTATATGTCATCTCATACTTTCCATTACGATAGATCATGACTCCAGTGAGTGGAATTATCTCTTCAAAATATTCAGAATATCGAGCTTCAGGACTCGTTGTATAACGTGGATGCATCACAAAGATACCATCTTTACCCATCAGTGAATCCATTGGAGACCAATACGCAAAATGATGTGCGCTCCCAACATCAAAGACAGCTACCGGATATCTCTTTTGAGCAGCATAGCCAAGTTCACCGCCAGTGATGTATTTATGTGTGAAAAGGAAGGTTTCATCATCCAACAAATTGCGACCTTCCAGATCGTCGATAACCTTATCCCATCCAAATCCTTCGAGGGTGAGATCCATTTTGACCCCTAGATTAAGAAATCCCGTGATCGAATGAATAACAATGATAATGAGGAGAACAGTAGTCACGATTCCCGTGCTCCAGAATGTCCATTTTACTGCTGGTTTTTTCCAGCTGAACATCCACCCTGAGGTGAGGATTATTGCAGCAAGATAGCCGGGCATGGGCCAATGTGGGAGTATCTGCTGAGTTGCTCCGAAAAGGGTAAAAATACCGATCGGGAGAAGTGCAAAGGGTAGCAGCCATCGATAATGTTCATCATTTTCGTCGATCGTTTTTACTATACTGATAATGAGTATGATCATAATCCACGGCAACAGATACGCAGCTTGAACAAGTACCCCCTGGTAGAATTTCGTGAAAGAAATACTATGATGTCCAACGCCTTTTCCGAATTGGTATGTATAAGAAACCCAGTCGTGTTTCGCATTCCATAAAACATTGGGAAGGAATATCAGCCCTGCAACAAGAAGCCCGATATAGAGGAAGGGACTTTTCCAATATCTGCGCCATTCCCTGAAAGCTATCAGGCAAAATCCAATACTCAAAAGCAGCAGAATTGCATGATATTTCGACAGCATAGCAAAACCGAGACTGACACCAGACAACAAAAACCAGATCCCTTTTCCGGTTTGATTCACCTTCATGATACTCAGGATAAAGAGTAACCAGAATACACCAAGTGCATTATCCGGAATGACGAATGCTCCCATTCCAACAAAAAAGTAAGGGATCGTATGCAGAAAAAGGATAGAGAAGATTGCAGCTTTCCTCTCGAAGAGACTTCTTACAATAAAATACATAAGAATTGCAGAGATCAGGAATAGAATAATAGCCCCTAAACGCAAACTTAGCGGAGAATACGAATCGGTCAGCCATCTGCCGAAACCAGCTGTGATTACAACAATCGGAGGGTGATCAAAAAATCCCCATGCAGGAAAATAAGAACAGACGCCGTAGTATGCTTCATCGATACCAGGTACTACAAATATACTAGCGATCAAACGTACAACAAATCCTATCCCTAGAATAAGCAGTGCGGTCGTATCTCTAAAAATATCAAAGATCGATAATACTGATTTTTTCATACAAACCTTCTCTATTGAGAATTTTGCATAATATGAATCATTATAGATGTCAATTTTCTCGGAAACATTGCCAAATAAATAATATCATTTTCAATTTTGATATGATAAAAAAATCTGCCCCTTCCTTCAAAGATCCTTGGGTATGGTCACCTCTTCTCATATTTATGATGCTCATGATCATTATACAATTTATGGGCATCAACACAAAGCTCTTTTTACTATTCAATAAAGCAAACACAATAACAGGTGATCGTTTCTGGGGGTTTATTACTCTTTTTGGCGATGGGCTTTTCGCAGCTGTTCTCTTATTCCCGTTCCTCAAAAAAAGACCGGATATAATCTGGAGCGTACTCATTGCATCTATATTTTATATGATCGTTCTGCACAGTCTTAAAAGAATCTTGGATGTACCCAGACCTGCTGGTGTGCTTCCTGCCGATACATTCCATATTATCGGACGGCGACTGACAAAGCATGCGTTTCCTTCCGGACATTCAACAACCATTTTTACGTTGATGGGTGTCATTGCTTTCACATTTCGGCAGAAGGCAATCTTCATGTGGAGTATCATTTTTGCTCTCCTTGTTGGATTTTCTCGGATCGTGGTTGGCGCGCATTGGCCTATTGATGTTCTTGCAGGTGCATTACTCGGTTGGTTCAGTGCTTGGATCGGAGTATCTCTTGCAGATAAATCCACCTGGGGTTACTCGAGGATTTCTCAGATCATATATGGCATTGTCCTTCTTGTCTGTACTGTTGATCTCCTACTCATTTATAATACTCATTACCCACTTGCCGATCCCATAAAATGGATAGCTGGTATTATCTGTTTGTTTGTTGGAATCGTTGCATTCTACAAGGTTATTTTTCATCGTTAGATGTAATGATTTTCGTATAAAAATATATTTGATGAGAAAATTTTTACCATTTTGAATGTTAAGGATTACCCAATCTTTTATAAAATAAATCCTTAGTTGAATCTTAGGAATTTAACTTGACAGCATTTGGAATAAAATAACATGAATACAAAAAAAGATGAGGTAGTTACTATGCCAGTTAATTTTGATGAGCTCTTTTCAATTAATTCGAGAAGGATGAAGAAGTCGGTTATTCGTGAACTTCTGAAACTCACTGCAAAACCTGAGATTATTTCCTTTGCCGGCGGTCTTCCTTCGCCTGATTCATTTCCTGTTGAAGAGGTAAAAGAGGTCGTTAATGAAGTTATGGAAAAAGAGGGTAAGATTGCATTACAATATAGTGCGACAGAAGGTGATCATGTTCTCAGAGATCAGCTGATAAAGCATTCACATAAAAATGGAATGGATGTTAAAGAGGAAAATTTACTCGTTACGACATCATCCCAACAAGGTTTAGATCTGACAGCAAAAATATTTATAGATCCGGGTGATCCGATTATTGTTGAACTTCCATCGTATGTTGGCGGTTTGGGAGCTTTCAATGCATATGGCGCAGAGATGATCGGTGTCCCGCATGATGAAGAGGGCAAGAGTTCAAAATTATTACGCCAAGAATTAAAGATTCTGAATGACAGCGGAAACAAACCAAAATTCATCTACATCGTTCCTGATTTTCAAAATCCTGCTGGAATGACTATGAGTCTTAAACGTCGCCACGAGATATTGGAACTCGCTTATGAATTTGATCTCATTATTCTTGAGGACAGTCCATACAGAGAATTGCGTTTTGAAGGAGATCCTGTACCAACAATCTATAGCCTGGATAATGAAGGACGAGTTATTCTTTTGGGAACTTTCTCTAAAATCTTTGCTCCTGGATTCCGTGTTGGCTGGATCTTAGCACATCCTCAAGTGATAACAAAACTTGTTGTCGCCAAACAATCAACAGACCTGTGTCCTCCAACATTCTCACAACGTATTATCGGTCGCTTCATGGAGAAAGGGTATCTCGATAAAAATATTGATAATATCAAAAAGATGTATCGCAAAAAACGAGATATCATGCTTGATGCCTTTGAGAAATATATGCCCGAAGGTGTTACCTGGACAAAACCGGAAGGTGGTCTTTTCCTCTTTATGCGTGTACCCGGTCATATGGGAATCGATACCGATGAGCTTTTCTATAAGGCAGTAGATAAAAACGTCGCCTATGTCATTGGTTCAGCTTTCCATTGCGATGATTCAGGTCACGATGCCATGAGAATTAACTTCTCTTATCCAACTGAAGAACAGATCGTTGAGGGAGTAAAACGTTTGGCAACTGTAATTAAAGAACATGCAAAATAAAGCCATGTAATAAATAGATAGATCAAAGCCCACATACCGTTGTGGGCTTTCTTTATAGGATGTATGATGGATAGAATATTGTGTGTGCAAAAGGCAGATGATTGCATTATTGAATTGAAACGGATCGGTGTAACCTCACAAGGTATTGAATCCATGTTTGAAAAATCACTCTGCACTGCGATAAAACTAAAAAACATCAAATTGGGAGCTGCTAATATCATTAAACAGGACATGCTCAGTATCGGTGGTGATGCAGCAGTTTCGCGGGGAGTCGTGAATGGTAAGGTCAATCGGTCGGATGTCATCATTCTCGGGAATCTTAAATTGATTCACAAGCTAATAAAAAAACTCTCCTTCCAGGATATATTTGAGATACCAGACATTATTAATCGTCTGCAGAAACTTGTCGACATTAAAGAAAGAAAACTACCCTACTCAATCAAAGCCGGAGATCGAACTCTTTCTTTTGATCGAACACATATTATGGGTGTTCTCAATCTTACGCCCGATTCCTTCTATGATGGCGGCAAGTACACTAAGGCCGATGTTGCAATGCATCACATAGAAAAAATGGTGAATGCGGGTGCAGATATCATAGATATCGGTGGTGAATCGACACGGCCTTTTGCAGAAAAAGTATCGGTGCAGGAAGAGCTGGACAGGGTCATTCCTATTATTTCAAGGGCAATACAGAGATTTGATATACCATTTTCAATTGATACCTACAAAGCAGATGTCGCCAGAGCAGCACTTGTTGAAGGAGTTCGAATCGTGAATGACATCAGCGGTCTTCACTTCGATCCTGATATGGCAAAGACTATTTCTGAATTTAATGATGTGGCAGTGATCGTCATGCATATTAAAGGAACTCCTCGGGATATGCAGAAAGAACCAACCTATGAAGATGTTGTTGAAGAAATTCTTGAGTACCTTAACAAGTCCATACACATTGCTGAAGAAGCAGGCATTCCGACTCAGCAGATCATTGTCGACCCAGGTATCGGATTTGGAAAACGGATAGAGGATAATCTCACGATCATTCATAAACTATATGAATTCAAATGTCTCGACAAACCAATCCTTATCGGATGCTCAAATAAAAGCTTCATCGGCTGGCTTCAGAAATCAGAAAAGGAAGAACGCCTTGAAGGTACTCTTGGTGCGCATGCTTATTCTATCTTACAGGGAGCACATATCGTTCGAGTGCATGAAGTGGCACCTCATAAAAAACTTGCACAAATCATCGATGCAATAAGAGATATGCGATCATGAGTTTTCTCATTCCAAACGTCCTTGACGTCATAGATATATTAGTAGTCACCTATATCATTTATAGGCTCATACTGCTGGTGCATGGATCAAAAACCTATCAGATTGTTTGGGGTTTGGTCCTTGTGGTGATCATCTATTTCATTGCCGAACTCCTCAATTTAACACTTCTTGGTTCTATCGTCCGCATTATACGAGATATCTGGGCTATTGCTCTCGTAGTCCTATTCCAGCCGGAAATTCGATCTGCTCTTATCAAATTCGGTCAGAAACCTTTCATGCGATCACTGTTTCCACAGAAATCAGATTATCGATTCACCGAACTCATCAATGCTATTCGGGCCATGTCTTTCAGTAAGATCGGTGGAATTTTTGTTCTGGTGGAAAAAGTCGGAATGGATGACTATATCAGTACTGGGGAGATCATCGATGCTGAAATTTCAGAAAAGCTGATCCTTACTATCTTCAACAAAAGGACCGTTCTCCACGATGGTGCAATGGTTATAAAAGACAACCGGATCGTTGCAGCAAAAGTGATCCTGCCACTTACAAATCAAACAAAATATGTACAGCGATTTGGAACACGACATCAAGCAGCAATCGGAATATCAGAGCAAACAGATGCATTTGTAATCGTGGTTTCAGAGGAAACAGGAAAGATATCAACCGCAAAGAATGGAACAATGAAATCTCATGTTTCCATCGACATCCTTACCCAGACCTTAATGGATGAATTCGAATAGAAACATTGTGGGAATAACCGGAGGGATCGGCTCGGGTAAGTCACTCGTTGCCGAGTTTTTCATTAACAAAGGAATTCCCGTGATCAATGCAGATAGAATTGGTCATAATATCCTGTATGACGAGAAAATTAAAGATCAAATCGTTGCCTATTTTGGGAAATCTGTTTTAGACAATCATGAAATCAATAGAAAAGAACTCGGAAAAATAGTTTTCAAAGATCCTGAACAGCTGAAAGTACTCAATGCACTCGTTCACCCAGCTCTTATAAAAGAAATTTTGCGAAGAGTCGAACAGTCAACCGATCCAATGATCGTGATCGATGCTGCGCTCCTGTTTCAGTGGAGCATGAACGAGATATGCACGTATGTCATTTTGGTAACTGCACCGGAAAAAGTAAAAATTTCCCGACTGGTAAAACATACTCACATAACAGCAAAAGAAGCAAAAGTGCGTATTCGAGCACAGCAGGAATTCCCCATCGCCTTAGCTGATTTCATCATTGAAAATGATGGTACAATCAAAGCTTTGAATGAGCGTATAACGATTATCTGGGAGAAGCTTCAACAAGCACAAAAATAGATAAGCATGGTTCCTAAGAATCTGCAGTATTACAAATTTTGCACCTACGGTTTCCTGAAAAATCTTAGGTTCTTCGATCCCTTCATTATCCTGTTTTTCAGAGAAATGGGATTTTCCTTTCTTCAAATAGGAACGCTTTTCTCTATCAGGGAAATTGCCACAGGCATTCTTGAGATACCTACCGGATTTTTCGCAGATAGTTATGGACGAAAATTTTCAATGGTTCTCGCCTTTGTGAGTTACATTTTTTCATTCATTATCTTTTACCTTTTCCCTTACTTTGGATTATATGTCCTTGCTATGGTTTTGTTTGCATTTGGTGAAGCATTCAGGTCGGGAACGCATAAAGCAATGATTCTCGATTACCTAAAACTGCATTACATTACCGACCGCAAGATCGAATATTACGGTCACACAAGAAGCGCTTCGCAGATCGGTTCTGCGGTATCGGCACTCATGGCAGGAATTCTAGTATTTTTTGCAGAATCGTATCGGATTATCTTTCTTGCTTCAATCGTGCCGTACATCCTTGGTCTTATGCTTATGCTCACCTATCCAAACTATTTGAATGGCAAAATTACAAAGATCGAACGGTTATCATTCTGGAAGGGAGTTGCATCAAACTTCAAAGCTACGTTAAGAAATTTTGTACAGATGTTCAAGAATTCTTTACTTCTGCGAGCTTACTTTAATTCAGCGAGTTTTGACGGGCTATTCAAAGCAGTGAAGGATTACCTGCAACCGATCTTACAGACCTTTGCATTATCCCTTCCGATCCTTGTTAGCTTGGGGAATCAACGGAGTACTATCATCATCTCGATCACGTACTTCGTCCTATTTATCCTTTCTGCATATGCTTCGAGAAGGTCACAGAATTTTGTATCACATTTCAAAAATGTAACGACAGCGATCAATAGAAGTTACATGTTCGGTCTAACTGCTGTGATACTTGCGGGTGTTGCAACATATGTTGATGTGAAGATTTTTGCGATCGTTCTTTTTATCATTGTATATATGCTCCAGAACGTACGAAGACCTATGAATGTTGGTTTTATCAGCGAAAATATCGACTCACATGTTATGGCAACAGGACTGTCCGTTGAGACTCAATTAAAAACGATTTTTATTGTAATCCTATCTCCACTCATGGGATTTTTAGCTGACACATTTGGCGTCGGTATTGCACTCGGTCTTATCGGGTTGCTGGTAAGTATGGGTTATTCGTTCGTGAAAGTTGCGGAGAGGAAACATTAAATACAATCAAATATTCCAATTTGAAAAATAATATCCATTCTCCAATACGCCTTGGCTGTCACTTTGGTGCGACAAGCACGGAATGACCAATGACCACCTGAGTTTCAAATACAATCAAGAAGTTGTTTGTTCTATCGAAACTACTGGCACATTTACGACTTATAATTATATTTCAATTTCCTCACAATCCGCGTCGATGATTTTTTTATTGAGCACTCTTTTTGATGGAAAGTCTCACATGAGAGCCTTGAACCCCAATCCTTGTTCGGTTGGATATTCTGTTTGCACTACTGAATATTCAAGATTTTTATGTTTTTCTTTTCATACTTACAGATATAAATAATCAAAAAAAAGAAGACCCTCCAAGGGGGTACGGAGGATCTTCCTAAGTGTAAGGGGGAAAATTACTTATGCGCCGATGAGTTTCCTGTATTCGTCAGCTTCGAGTAAACCCTCAAGCTCATCAGTGCTGGAAATTTCAAATTTTGCAATCCATCCCTCATCGTAAGGACTGGAATTCATAAGATCGGATGCATCTGTAAGCTGTTCATTTACCTCTACGATGATGCCACTCAGAGGAATATAGATCTCTTCAACTGCTTTCACTGCTTCAACTGTTGCCAGAACATCACCAGCTGTTAGTTCACTATCAACCTCAGGAAGCTCTACATACACGATGTCGCCAAGTTCTTTTTGGGCATAATCTGTGATTCCCATTGTGGCGATCTTGCCATCGACCTTGATCCACTCATGGGTCTCTGTATAAAAAAGTTCGTCTTTTACCATGAAAGCTCCTTTGTGTAATGATGTATAGTTATTATTCTTTTAATATTCATTTTGTAGCTTGAAAAATGGTAGCTGGATTTTATGTCAATAATAATAAATAATTCATTGAGTTCATAAAAATAGGTTTTCAATTCTCGTATGATTACGTATATATAACATTCAAATCTCAGCAAGTTGACAAAATTGTTCATAATCAGAAAATCGCAACATAGGAGTAACTATGTCCGAGATTACACATGTGATAAAACGAAGTGGTGCTAAGGTGAGGTTCAATCCTTCACGTATTTCTAACGCAATATACAGAGCTGCCGTTGCAGTTGGTGGCCGGGATAAGCAGCCTGCTGAACGTCTTGAAAAGCAGGTAGTGAATATTCTTAGAGAGAAATATTCTGCAGAAAATCCACCCCACGTGGAAGATATACAGGACATCGTGGAGCAGGTCTTGATAAAAAATGGGCATGACGAAGTGGCGAAGGAATATATCCTATACCGCAATGAACAAAACAGGAAACGGGAAGAGCGAAATCAACGATTATCCCACCCTTCTCAGAATATTCCCTGGGCAAAACTCTGGAAAGTGCTCGATTGGGCAACATCGCATGACCTGAATACTATTACCGGTATGAATGCTCGTATCGAAAATGGAGAATTTCCACATATCGTGCATGAATCGGAAAGCGCATATGAAAATGAAGTGAATATCGCATCGAACCTGATACTCGAGCGTGAGCAAAAGATCAAGCTCGTGATGATCAGCGGACCCTCTTCGTCAGGTAAAACTACGACGACAATAAAGCTGGAAGAACGTTTAAAGAAACATGGATTGAGTTTTGTCACATTAAATGTCGATCACTATTTCTTCGACCTGGAAATGCATCCGAAAGATGAGTTCGGAGATTACGATTTTGAAACACCACAGGCACTCGACCTGCCGATGATCAATGAACATATTGCTGCGCTGTGTGATGGGAAAGAAGTCGTCATCCCCTTCTATGATTTCAAGACAGGCACCCGGCATCTGAACCGGACAAAAATGAAATTGGAAAACCATCAAATTCTTCTGATTGATAGTCTGCATGGGCTGTTCCCTGCAATGACCAAAGATGTTGCTGACGATATAAAATTCAAGCTGTACCTTGAACCGCTCCTGCAAATGAAGAATAATAAAGGACAGTATATTCGATGGACAGACCTTCGCCTGATACGCAGAATGCTCCGGGATGCGACTCATCGTGCATATAATCCGCAGCAAACCCTAGAGCACTGGCACTATGTGCGCAGCAGTGAACTCAGGCATATTATTCCGTATATCAACACGACCGACTACATTATAAATAGTGCAATGCCGTATGAAGTTGCGCTTTATGCTGGTAGAGTGCTCAGTCTGTTCCGTGAATGGACTGAAAAATTCAAGGATGATCCACTGAAAGAGGATGCCTATACTCGCTCTAGAAGGATTCTGGACTCACTTGAAGAAGTCTTTCCTGTTACAGATGATTCCTCTGTTCCAGCTCATTCGGTTCTGCGTGAATTTATCGGCGGAAGTAGTTTGGAGTATTAAATTCTAAACCAAAATAATAAAATCATAATGTAAAATGAGTTTCGAAGTTCCACTTCTAAATGAGTGTTGTTCTCGAATCATCCTGACAAATCTGGATAATTAAAATCCAGGTGTCGAAAGTGGTTCACAGCGAAGGATGAAGCACTCGCTACACGATTGAACAGGATATGAATTACCTCCGAAAATGCAATTTTATGCCTTACTTGGTTATAACATTGAACTGTCACGAAGGTTTCTTTTAATAGCTTATAAGAAGTGTTCACTATCCTTGACATCTCCAAATAGGGCATCACAAAGAGTCAAAAAATAGCCGGAGTAGTTATGGCTGATAAACTTGAATTTGGAAACATTTCAAGCAAAAAAGCAATGGAACTTGAAGAAACCTACGGGGCTCACAATTACCATCCGCTTCCTGTCGTGATCGCGAAAGGTGATGGACCTTTCGTATGGGATCCCGAAGGCAATAAATATTATGATTTTCTTTCTGCCTATTCTGCAGTGAACCAGGGACATTGTCATCCAAAAATTATTAATGCCCTCACTGAACAGGCAAAAGTACTCACACTTACCTCACGAGCATTCTTCAACAACAAGCTTGGTGAATATGAAAAATTCGTCACCGAGTATTTCGGATTTGAAATGGTCTTGCCAATGAATACCGGCGTCGAGGGTGTGGAAACCGCGATGAAACTCTCTCGCAGATGGGGATATGTCAAAAAAGGGATCGAAGACAACAAAGCAAAGATAATCTTCTGTGAAAATAATTTTCATGGAAGAACGATAGGTGTTATTTCTGCCTCCACCGATCCTGATTGCAGAACCCATTTTGGTCCATTCCTTCCCGGCATCATTAAAATTCCGTATAACGACCCTCAAGCTCTTGAAGAAGTTCTCAAAGAACAGGGTGAAGAAGTATGCGCATTTATCGTCGAACCAATTCAGGGTGAAGCTGGCGTATATGTGCCGGATGAGGGTTACATCAAAAAATGCTATGATATCTGTAAACAATATAATGTTCTTTTCGTAGCTGACGAAGTCCAGTCCGGTATTGGACGAACAGGTCGTCTGCTCGCATGTGATTATGAAGAAGTCAAACCTGATGTTCTAATCCTTGGAAAGGCAATTTCTGGCGGCGTGCTTCCAATCAGCGCTGTTCTTTCCAGCAGAGAAATAATGCTGACCATCAATCCGGGTGAGCACGGTTCGACCTTTGGCGGGTTTCCGCTTGCATGCGCTGTTGCAACCGCAGCTCTCAAAGTCATCAAAGAAGAACATCTTACAGAAAATGCAGAAAGATTGGGAAAGATCTTTCGCGCTGAACTCGAAGCAATAGACTCTCCACTCATTGAAATCGTGCGGGGAAAAGGTTTGCTCAATGCCGTAGTCATCAAACCTAAAGACGGCATCGATGCATGGAAGGTCTGCCTGAAACTCAAAGACAAAGGCGTTCTTGCCAAACCAACTCACGAACACATCATTCGTTTTGCTCCGCCGTTGGTAATTACCGAAGATCAGCTCAGGGATGCGTTGAAACGAATAAAACAGGTTTTTGACGAGATATAATATGAAGATAGGAATACGAAGAGAAGATAAAAGCACCTGGGAACGTCGCGTGGCAATCACGCCGGAGCATGTAAAACTCCTACATGATGAATTCAGCATACAAACCTTTATTGAACCTTCAAAAATTCGTGTTTTTACCGATGATGAGTACAAACAAGCAGGTGCAAACGTTCAGGAAGACCTTTCGGATTGCGATGTTGTATTCGGTGTGAAAGAAATACCAAAATCCTTCTTCCAGCGCGGAAAAACCTATGTGTTTTTCTCTCATGTGATCAAAGGACAGCTTTATAACATGCCGATGCTCAAGTGTATGATGGACCTTAAATGCAATCTCATCGATTATGAAAAGATCGTGAATGATAAGTATCAGCGCTTGATTTTTTTTGGACGTCATGCAGGTATTGCTGGTATGATCGATGCGCTCTGGGCATATGGACAGCGATTGAAACATGAAGGTTTGAAAACTCCTTTTGAAACAATAAAAAAGGCGTATGAATATCACTCAGTCGAAGATATAAAGAACTCCCTCAAAAATATTGCAGAGAATATTTCAGCTCAGGGACTTCCGGATGACATATGTCCTCTCGTTGTAGGTTTTACAGGCTATGGCAATGTGTCTAAAGGTGCACAGGAAATATTGGATTGTTTACCGCACATCGATATAACACCTCAGGAACTTCTTTCATTAAAGGACAAAAATATTTCGAACAGACATCTTTATAAGGTTGTTTTCAAAGAGATCGATATGGTTGTACCAAAAGACCGATCTGCGCAATTCGAATTACAGGATTATTTCGCTCATCCAAAAAAATATGTATCTCAGTTTACTCAATATATACCCCACCTTACGATTCTGATGAACTGCATCTACTGGTCGCTTGGAAGCCCTCGATTGGTAACCAAAAAGGCATTGAAGAATATCACAAAAGATGGCGAACCACTCAAACTTAAGGTAATTGGGGATGTTAGCTGCGATATAGAAGGAGCGATTGAAATAACCAGTAAAATAACCGAGCCTGATAATCCTACCTATACCTACGACCCACACACCGATGCTGTAGTAGATGGCAACGAAGCAAAGGGCGTTATTGTTGTCGGTCGGGATAATCTTCCCTGTGAAATACCGAGAGATGCGTCAATGGCTTTCAGCAAAGCATTGATCGATTTTGTTCCCCAGCTTGTCAAAACTCACGAAGATGGTAAACTTGATAGAACCGATCTACCATTTGAACTCGAGAATGCCTTGATCCTTTATAATGGCAAACTTACAGAGAATTACAAATACATCAAAAAGTTTTTATAAGATACGAAAGGATATTTCAATGAAAAAAGTACTTATTCTAGGAGCTGGATTGGTATCCAGACCTCATGTGAACTATCTTCTTGCTCAAAAAGATTTTATGGTGACTGTGGCAAGCAGAACGGTCAGCAAAGCTGAAAAGCTGGTTGCCGGTCATCCAAATGGGAAGCCTGTCGAGTTGAATGTTCAGGATGATGATATGCTTGATAAACTGGTTTCTGAGCACGATCTCTCTGTTAGCTTACTGCCCTATGTCTATCATGTGAAAGTGGCAAAACTCTGCATCAAACACGGTAAACACATGGTCACAACATCCTATGTAAGCGATGCAATGCGCGAACTGGACGAGGATGCCCGTGATGCTGATGTGCTCATTCTTAATGAGATCGGCGTCGATCCCGGTATCGATCACATGTCAGCAATGAGAGTTATAGACGGTGTGAAAGAACAAAACGGAAGGATCCTCAGTTTCAGATCATACTGCGGTGGACTTCCAGCTCCTGAAGCAAATACCAATCCCTGGGGTTACAAATTTTCATGGAGCCCACGCGGCGTAGTCATGGCAGGAAAGAATGCATCAAAGTGGCTCGAGGATGGCGAGATCATCGATATTCCCGGACCGGAACTCTTTGCCCATCACTGGGAAGTCGAGATTCCTGAATTCGGCACGCTCGAGGGATATCCAAATAGAAATTCGGTTCCTTATGTCGATCTATATAGTATTGAAAATACAAAGACCATGTTTCGCGGTACCCTGCGCTATCCCGGATGGTGCGCAACCATGAAAAAGATCGTTGACCTCGGTCTTCTCGATGATGAGAAGAAGTATGACCTCACGGGCATTACGTATGCAGATTTCATGATAAATTTCGTGACAACCGATACTCATACATCGCTCAAAGAAAACCTCGCAGCGCAGTGGGAACTTCCAATTGATGCCAACCCGATCTACCGAATTGAATGGCTTGGACTTCTCAGCGATATCATCATTGGTCTTGATGAAGGAACAGCAATGGACGTATTCTGTCATGCTCTGAACAATAAACTGAATTACGAACCGGGTGAACGAGACCTGCTCGTACTTCACCATGATTTTATTGCAAAATTTCCGGACAAGAAACAGCATATTACTTCGACCATGATCGATTATGGTATTCCGAATGGTGACTCTTCGATGTCACGAACCGTTGGACTGCCTGCTGCGATCGCAGTGAAGCTCATTCTTGAAGGAAAGATACAGGAAAAGGGTGTGAAGATACCTGTCGATCCTGAGATCTACCTGCCCGTTCTTGAAGAATTGAAAAAACAAAACATCGAATGTGTCGAGCGGTTTGAAGACATGTAATATTTCAATTGTAATAGATTACAAAGCCCTTGAAGATTTTTTTGAGGGCTTTTTCTTATGCACATAAATGAAACTTTACAGCAATTTTTTTTTGCGTTGTGTATTAACAAGGTTTATTATGAAAAAGAAAAATAAGTTCGGATTGTACTGCATTACATTATTGTCGTACCCCCTCCCATCATAAAATACATAAGTGATGCAAGTTATGATAAACGTTATAGAAACCACACCCAAAAATATAAAACTCATTTTAAAACAAAAACAGGGCAATGATTTGATTCATTGCCCTTTGGGTTTCATAATAAAAAATTGGGCAGCGGAATGATTGGCTGCGACCTACTCTTCCACACAGTTTCCCATGCAGTACCATCAGCGCACGTGTGCTTAACTTCTGTGTTCGGGATGGGAACAGGTGTACCCACACTGCTATAACAACCAATCATTTCACTGCCCATGTATTAAAAATAGGTAGTGAGTAAAGTAAGAGAATTTAAGAGAAAAAAGTAAGGCTACGACTAATTAGTATTACTCGGCTGAATACATTGCTGTACTTACACCTGTAACCTATCAACCTTGTAGTCTTCAAGGAGTCTTAAAAGATGTCTCATCTTGGAGTTGGCTTCCCGCTTATATGCTTTCAGCAGTTATCCATTCCAGACATAGCTATACGGCAATGCAACTGGCGTCACAACCGTTACACCAGAGGTCTGTCCACATTGGTCCTCTCGTACTAAGTGTGGATCTCCTCAAACATCTAACGCCCACGAAGGATAGGGACCGAACTGTCTCACGACGTTCTGAACCCAGCTCGCGTACCACTTTAAATGGCGAACAGCCATACCCTTGGGACCTTCTTCAGCCCCAGGATGTGATGAGCCGACATCGAGGTGCCAAACAGCGCCGTCGCTATGGACGCTCGGGCGCTATCAGCCTGTTATCCCCGGAGTACCTTTTATCCGTTGAGCTATCCCCCTTCCATGCGGTGGGATAGGATCACTAAGACCTGCTTTCGCATCTGCTTGACCCGTCGGTCTTGCAGTTAAGCTCCCTTATGCCTTTATACTCTACGCGTGGTTACCAATCACGCTGAGGGAACCTTTGTACGCCTCCGTTACATTTTAGGAGGCGACCGCCCCAGTCAAACTGCCCTCCTGGCACTGTTCTCATACCTCATAAAGGCACGAGTTAGTATTCCGATATCATTAGGGTGGTATTTCAACGTTGGCTCCACCCCGGCTAGCGCCGAAGCTTCAAAGCCTCCCACCTATCCTACACAAACAACACCAAAATACAATACCAAAATGCAGTAAAGGTTCACGGGGTCTTTCCGTCCTTTCGCGGGTAGGCGGCATCTTCACCGCCACTGCAATTTCACCGAGTCCCTGGTTGAGACAGCGCCCAAGTCGTTACACCATTCGTGCAGGTCGGAACTTACCCGACAAGGAATTT